>CALWNV010000014.1 GCA_944382895.1 uncultured Clostridia bacterium
TTAGACACGCTTGATTTTTTTATAATAAAATGGTATAATTATATGCGGTAAAGGGAAAGATTGTCTGACCCTGAACCGCATGATTGCATATAATATTCCAATCACAAGGGTTTTTCCGAATGACAGGGGAAGAAATACGGTTTTTTGTTCCGTGTCGTTCGGCATGGAATTTTTTATTTTTATGGAGATGTTTTATGGAAAACAGGATAGCTCTTATAGGTATCATCGTTGAAGATGGGGATTGTGTTATGCGCGTCAATAACATATTGCACGAATACAGTAATCATATAATCGGACGTATGGGGATCCCTCATCGTGAAAGGGGATTATGTATAATAAGCATTGTAGTTGATGCTGCGGCAGATGTGACATCAGCTCTTTCGGGAAAACTTGGAGCGTTGCCCGGGGTGTCTACAAAAACGGTGTATTCAAAGGTATGAGCAACGCTTTTGAAAAACTTCTGCGCGGTGATTTTCCGGAAAAATTTGAATTTGTTGAGCTCCTGGACCATTATCGCGATTATTTCGATGCGGTAAAAACCTCGGCTCGTAGAATAACGGATAAAATTTTCGGAAAAAAGATATATCTGCGTGGATTGATAGAATTTACGAGTTTTTGTAAAAATGATTGTTTTTATTGCGGGCTTCGTCACTCAAATAAAAATGCGAAAAGATACCGCCTTTCTCCCGATCAGATTTTTGAGTCTACAGATGAAGGATATTCTCTCGGATTCAGAACATTTGTTTTACAGGGAGGGGAAGACCCTTATTTTACCGAGAGAAGGCTTACATATATAATAGAAGGGATTAAAAGCAGATATCCGGATTGCGCTGTAACTTTATCGGTCGGCGAACGTCCTTTTGAGGAATATGCTGCTTTCAGAGAAGCCGGAGCGGACAGATACCTTTTACGTCACGAAACTGCGTGTGATGCTCATTATATTATGTTGCATCCTTCTGGACTTTCGCCTGTATATCGTAAAAGCTGCCTTTACGAGCTGAAAAGATTGGGGTATCAGACAGGAGCCGGATTTATGGTCGGGTCGCCTTTTCAGACAAATGAGACCCTTGCAGAGGACTTATTGTTTATAAAGGATCTTGAGCCTGAGATGATTGGTATAGGGCCGTTTCTTCCGCAAAAAGATACGCCGTTTGGTGGATATCCGCCGGGAAGTGTTGAAAAGACTCTGTTTCTGATTTCAGTTTTGAGGTTAATACTTCCGTATGCACTTATTCCCGCGACTACTGCTCTCGGTACCGCAAGAAAAAGCGGGCGTGAGGAAGGGATCCTTTGCGGTGCAAATGTTCTCATGCCGAATCTTTCTCCGCTGTCGGTACGTAAAAAATATATGATATATGACAATAAGATAACTACAGGCGAAGAATCAGCCGAAAGTGTTGAAAAATTAAAGAAGCATTTGAAAGCTATTGGTTTTGAAGCGATAGTGGACAGAGGCGATTTTTTTAAGCCGGAAAAAGATATTTGATTTTTATTTTTTCAGAAGGAAATGATGGATATGTATAATGTAAAATCATTGAAGGCGGAAGAATTTATCTGCCATGAAGAAATTCTTGACACTCTGGAATATGCGGAAAAGAACAAACACAATATTAAACTTATAGATGAGATACTTGATAAGGCAAAACCTGTAAAAAACGAAAAAGGTACGTTTTGTGCCGGGCTTACTCACAGGGAAGCTTCAGTGCTGCTTGCTTGTGATATCCCTGAGAAAGTTGAGGAAATGTATAAGCTCGCGGAAGAAATAAAGCTTGCTTTTTACGGTAACCGTATTGTTATTTTCGCTCCGTTGTATCTTTCAAATTATTGTGTAAACGGGTGCGTGTATTGTCCATATCATTATAAGAATAAGCATATTTGCCGTAAAAAACTTACACAGGAAGAGATCGAGAAAGAAGTTATAGCTCTCCAGGATATGGGTCATAAAAGGCTTGCCATAGAGGCTGGTGAAGATCCTGTAAATAACCCTATTGAATATATTCTTGAAAGTATTAAAACAATATATGCCGTCAAGCATAAAAACGGGGCTATCCGTCGTGTAAATGTTAATATAGCTGCTACAACTGTTGAAAATTATAAAAAACTCAAGGAAGCGGGAATAGGTACATATATACTTTTTCAGGAAACATATCACAAAGACAGCTATCTTAAACTTCATCCTACAGGCCCAAAACATGATTACGCATATCATACAGAGGCGATGGACAGGGCGATGCAGGGAGGAATAGATGATGTCGGTCTTGGTGTCCTTTTCGGACTTGAGCTTTATAAATATGAGTTTGCCGGACTTTTGATGCACGCCGAGCACCTTGAATCCGTTCACGGTGTCGGTCCTCACACGATAAGCGTTCCCCGAATCAAACATGCCGATGATATTGATCCGGATGTTTTCGACAATGGGATAAGCGATGATATTTTTGCGAAAATATGTGCTCTTATACGTATTTCCGTACCATATACCGGGATGATAATTTCTACACGTGAAAGTCCTGAGGTCAGAGAAAAAGTTTTGCGCCTTGGAGTTTCTCAGGTAAGCGGTGGGTCACGTACGTCTGTTGGAGGATATGCCGAACAGGAGAGGCCTCATGATACGGAGCAGTTTGATGTTTCCGATCAGCGTACTCTTGATGAAGTTGTGGGCTGGCTTGTTGAAAAAGGCTATATCCCGTCATTTTGTACCGCGTGTTATCGAGAAGGAAGAACGGGAGATCGTTTTATGTCTCTTTGTAAATCTGGTCAGATACAAAATTGTTGTCACCCTAACGCGCTTATGACGCTCAAAGAATATCTTGAGGACTATGCGCAACCGGGAACTAAAAAAATCGGAGAATATCTTATTGCGAATGAACTTGAAAAAATTCCGAATCCGAAGGTGAAGGAAACTGCAAAAAATTATATTGAGAACATACATGAAGGAAAACGTGATTTTAGGTTTTAATGAGGTGGATTTATGTCTTTGAACGATACTCCGAGGGCAAATCGTCTGCATATAGCTTTTTTTGGACGGAGAAACAGCGGAAAAAGTTCTCTTATAAATGCTGTTACCGGGCATAATGTTGCGCTTGTGTCCGATGTAGCGGGAACGACTACTGACCCGGTTTATAAAACAATGGAGATAAGCGGTATAGGAGCGTGCGTTCTTATTGATACTGCCGGATTTGATGATGAAGGCGGCCTTGGCCGCATGCGTGTGGAAAAGACTCTTGATGTTGTTCAGAAAACAGATATAGCAGTTTTCGTTTTCTCTGGAGATGATTTGACCGAAGAAAAAAGATGGATATCGCTTTTGAAAGAAAACAAAATACCAATAGTGGGCGTTTTGAATAAAAGCGATATTCTGAATGATACGTCAACTCTTGTTAGAAGAATAGAGAAAGAATGCGGAATAAGTCCGATAGTTGTAAGCGCGGCTACGGGAGCGGGAATATCTGATATACGTGAAAAACTGACAGAGGTTTTACCGGAAGACTTTGAATCTCCGGATATTACCGCCGGATTCTGTAAAAACGGTGATAAAGTGATGCTTGTTATGCCTCAGGATATTCAGGCTCCGAAAGGGCGTCTTATTCTGCCTCAGGTGCAAACATTGAGGAATCTTCTTGATAAGAAATGCGTGATTACATGCGTTACTACTGATATGTTTGAAAATGCTCTTGAAAAAACTGGTGTACCTGATTTGATAATAACCGACAGTCAGGTATTTAAAACGGTTTATGAAAAAAAACCGGAAAAATCAAGGCTGACCTCTTTTTCCGTTTTATTTGCTGGATATAAAGGGGATATCGCAGAATTTGTACGCGGAGCTTCCGCGATTGGGAGACTTAACGAAAATTCAAGGGTTCTTATCGCCGAAGCGTGCACTCATGCTCCTCTTGCCGAAGATATCGGCCGTGAAAAAATCCCACGTATGCTCAGGCAGCGATTCGGGCAGGGGCTGAAAGTGGATATTGTCAGCGGATCGGATTTCCCCGAGGATCTGTCCGGCTATGATATTGTAATTCATTGTGGCGGGTGTATGTTTAATCGAAAATACGTTCTTTCAAGAATAAAGAAAGCTTGTACTGCTGGAGTCCCAATTACAAACTATGGGGTCGCGATAGCCTTTTTATCGGGGATATTGGATAAAATAGATACAGGGGTGAAATTTGATGGATAGAAATATGGTTTTGTTTTTTGTATTGGAAAATGTTGAATTACTGGAGCCTGTTTTATTGGCGCTTAGCCGTGCCGGAATACGCGGAGCGACGATTCTTGATTCTACGGGCGCCGCTAAAACTGTTTTTGCTCACACAGAAACAGATCCTTCATCAGCTCTGAGGAGATTTTTTAATCCCGCAAAATCTGAAAATAAAACGATTTTTACGGTCTTGCCCGAAAAAATGATTTCTGCGGCGAAAGAAGCTATTGAAAGTGTTGTCGGAGATCTTTCAAAACCTTTTACAGGGATCATGTTTGCTGTCGAGGCGATGTATGTTTCGGGTATTCCTGATATGGATGACCGATCCGATTGAAAGTAATTAAGTTCGGTTTTTTGTGCTTATTTTTGGGTACATAGTTATCTCAACAACAATTTAAAAAATTTTATGTGTTTTATACGGTTGTTTATTATGATATAGTAATTATTGTATTTGTGAAAATTTATAATATTCATTGGATCATAAAATTATTCAGGAGGGCTCTTATGGATTGCGGTAATAAAGATAAAGGTAAATGTCCTTGTACATATCCTTGTTCGCATCACGGTAAATGTTGTGAGTGTGTGGCGTATCACCTCCCTGACGAATTCCCAGCATGTTTTTTCTCGGAAGAAGCAGAGCGAAAATATGACAGAAGTTATTCTGCGTTGAAAAAAGACAGGGAAAAATGATTTTGCAGGATATAAAAAGCCTATCGGTCCGATTTCGGACCGATAGGCTTTTTTATTTAAATGATTTGCGGTGTACAAGAACGATTATAAGCCGGTACAAAAACGTTGAGAATTCGCTTATAACGGTAATGATACATAGACTGTAAATACTGAATATGTTCAGGACAGCGAGAGTGATAAGCAGCGCAAGCTGGACAAAGGCACCTACTATTACCGAGTAGTTAGCGTGTTTCGCCAGACCCATAGGCACAAGCGTCGGGAATCCGAGGACATAATTTGGAAGTGTTATAACTATAATAGGCATCAAAAGTTGTAGTAATGTTCCCGCGTCTCTGTAATCGGAACCAAAGATCAATGCGCATATATCTTTTGCGAAAAAACCTACTCCGACTGATCCGACGATTATAATAGGCATAAGGATCAGAAAGATTTTTTTTACCAGCTTGAAATCTTTGTTTTCTACCATATACGGATAAAGGCTGTCAGATATCGGGGAAAATCCGCTTTTAGCGGTGGATATCAATTTATCGGCACTTGAATACAGGGAAAGGGGTACACTTTTTGGGGCGTAAAACATTCCTGCGACCACTGTGTTTGTCGCGCCGGTGACTGTTGTTGCGGCTCTTGATAAAAAGAATGTTGACGAATATTTGAGTGTTGTGTATACTTCATGGAAAGATACTTTAATAAATCTGACCTTCAGTCTTTTCCAGACATCATAATATACTGCGACTACAGAAAGCAATGATCCGATTATGTTGAATATAGGTATTAGGTAATATTGATCCGGTTCTCTCAGAAATATTATTATAAGAACGGTAGACAGTATTTTTATCGCTACGCTTCTGAAGGTTATTACTTTCATGTCCTCGAGACCGCGGTAAAGAAAGTCCGGAAGAAATGCGAAAATCACGGTGTCAATAAAATAAAGCGTATACAGCAGCGGATCTTCTCGTAGCGGCGCGATAAAATAAAATAACGAAGTGAAAACGGCGGCGGAAATAAGTACAAGAAATATTTTGCTGATAAACACAGATGTGAAAATTTTGCATATTTTTATACGATCGTCACGAAAGCGTGATACTTCTTCTGTGGCGGAAAGTAAAAATCCGAAGTCAAGAAAAACTTTGAAATATGTTGCAAAAGACGCTGCGAAGGCTAATGCTCCGTAAGGCCCGCTGTTACCGAATACTCTTGTTTGGATAGGGTTTGTTATGAATCCGAGAACATATACCGAAAATGTCAGAATATATAACATTATAGTATTGCTGAGTAATCTGTTTTTCTTTTTCATATTACAGCCTTTCATTGATCCAGTCTGCTATTTGTTTTGCTGCGTTACCGGGTTTGCATACTCCGTAATCCAGAGCCCATTTTTCATATATACTCTTATAGTCTTCTTTTTTCCGTAATGTCAATAATAGCTGATCGTAATTGTATGTGCAGGGAAACGGTAGTTTATTATAATCTATTAGCAGACTGCGCGAGGCTATATATTTTTCGAGATCGGAGGCGTACAGTACGCATCTTTTCCCAAGATACAGGAAATCAAACATGCATGAGGAATAGTCTGTTATAAGTATATCGCTTGTTATTAGAAGTTCCTGCATGTCATCATGTCCGCTTACGTTTATTATGTATTTACCGTAATTTATATTCAGTTCCATATCCGAAACATTTGGATGCAGTCTTATGAAAAAATGATATTCATAATTCAAGTCCTTGATTAGTTTATCAAAATCAATATCATAGGCTTCAGATGACAAGTCCTGTCTGAAAGTCGGCGCATACATGATAATTTTATCGTTTTCGCCCAGTCCGTATTTTTTCAGAAGTTTTTGCCGTATATTTTGTTTTTTTATCTCATCGGTAAATATATCGCAACGTGGTATTCCGCAACATAAAATTTCTTTATTAAACCTGAACGCGGTTTTGAAATAGTTTTTTATAAATACAGAATCCGCTATCAATAAATCCATACTGTCTGTATCGGACTGCATCCATTTTGTGTATGATGGATATAACTGATCAAACACGTCAAATTCAATGCGTTTGAGTCCCAAACCCGCATGCCATGTCTGTATATAATATTGGTTTTGCCTTTTTGATATATAGTGAAGTTTACGGCAGTTATCTATCCATATTTTACCCGTGCTGAGGTGGTATGTCCTGGACAACAGGTTATTTGAAACAACTTTGATACGAGGATCGTTATGTTTCCTGTGCTTGTTTTCAAGGGAATAGATTTTGAGTTCAGGGTTTTTAGCAAGAAGATATTCCGCCACGTATTTGGGATTATCCTGCAACGCTTTCCCGTAATAACTGCTGACGGTTATTTTTTTTTCGTCTATGGGAAATATTCTCATGAATTTCCATAATAGTTTTGATATTAATATTTTAACACCGTCACTCATGCCGTAACCTCGATGATTTCAATTTATTTACAAGATTTACATAAGTCTTATATAATTTTGTGTTAAGGCTTAAAATAATAAGGGATATTTTACGGTATTTCGATAAATATTTATTTTTAAGCGCTTTTTTTTTGTTTTGTAATATTTCACGGCGCAGCGTGAGTATTTTATTTTTATCGTTTGTGTTTATAAGTTTATCCATAACATACAGTTCCGCCCAGAATACTCTGAACTGGGCTGCGTCAATTTTCTGAGGTAAAACGGCTTTTGTAAAATCCAAATTTAATTTATGTGCTTCGATACAGTCTAAGTCAGAGTCTTTGTATGTCCCGATAGTAATGGAGTTTTCACGCCTTACATACAAATAATTATAATGATTTGTAATGCATACTTTGTTTGCGGCGTAAAGCATTCGTGGTATTGTAAACGCGTCTTCATAAGTTTTTCCGGTTACAAACTGATATTGCAGGAAAAGAGAAGTTTTGATAAGTTTCGCTACACCGTAATATTCTATCCCGTCTCCGCAAAGCGCTCTTGAAAACGCCGTCCGGCCGTCTACTGTATCATATCTGGTTGGCTCTTTTTTTTCTGCTATTCTGCCGTTGATGACTTCTTCAACTTTCGAGGTTACGATATCTGTGTCATCTTCAACATGTTGTGCGAGATCAGATAGAAAGGAAGGCTTTACATAATCATCTGAATCCACGAATATTACAAAATCTCCTTTTGCTTTCAACGCGCCGAAATTGCGTGTGTCTGAAAGCCCGGAATTCTCTTTGGAATATATCGTGACAGTAGAGATATTTTCGTATTGCATGCATATTTCAAATGAAGAGTCAGTTGAACCGTCGTTTATCAGGATTATCTCAAAATTTGTATAATCCTGATGCAGTAAACTGTTTATACATTTGTGAAGATATTTTTCTACGTTGTAAACAGGTACAATAACACTTATAAATGGAGTCATGAGCATTTCTCCTGGGTATTATAATTTGCGATATATCCTATAAACATCCAGAATAGTATAGTTGATAGATTGTTTATAAAGAACAGATTGGAGAAAAAGCATGTGAAGAAAAGAAGTGAAATCACTATAAGAAAAATCATTATATAGTCGTCTTTTATGCTGTTTTTATTGATGTCACGAAAAAAAGTATAAGCTATTTTCAATAAAAACGCGGCTACTGCGATCAAGCCGAGAACTCCCGTACACACTAAAACCGACAGATATCCGTTATGCGTTTCATATTGGCGTACGGAAACAAAATTTTCAGGGTACATATCCGTAATGATTTTAATGGCGTTTCTGGGTGATTTCCCAAATATAAGGTCATCGGGAACAGTTTTCAAGTATCCTTCCCAGATATCAATACGGTTGTTTGAAATGTTTTCCGAGCCGGTATCAGGTCTGTCAAGAATATGCCCCGGGTCTGCGTTTTCCACTTCAGATGAATTGAGCGTGAGTTTAGAATGAAATATCTTTTCCGGGATAAGAGTGAGAAGCGGTTTGCAGTTATAAAAATAAAATACCAGATATCCGCATAAAAGGAGAACTACCACTATTTTTTTATTGAAATGTTTCAGCTTGATTTCCTGATATATCATTAAGGCAAACAGAAAATACGGAACGGCAAGGCAAAGAATAATAACTGTTCTGGAGCCTGACAATATGATATATATAACATTTATAAATATAAAAGGTATCAGAACCCATTTATTTTTTTTATTAAAGTAAAAAACAGAGAATAAAATAAAAATAAATGCTTCTATGGCCGCATGGTTCGGATCAATAAATACACCGAACAGCCGTGAGTCCACAAAACCCTGCCTTACGACATCGTTTTGCACCACTATTTCAAAACCGTCCATTTTGAAAAAAGAATACAGTGAAACCAATATTGCCACTGTCCAGACCGCGCTCATGGCGTAAAACAGTTTGTTCAAAAGTTTTAAGAATTTTTCTTTCCCTATTCTGACGGATAAAGTGTAAAAAATATTAAGATGTATCGCGAACCAAACCAGTGTTTTAAGGTTTTCTTCATAACCGTAGTCGATATTGAGAACAGTGGATATGCAACATATTATATAAAAAATCAGAAGAGGTATAAATAATTTTGATTTGAAAAAAGTTCTTTCAAGAAACATGTCCGCGCACACGAGAACAAAACCTGTAATTGCAAAAATATTAAAAAGTATCTGATTTGTTCCTTCGTTTATAAACACTACGAACGGAATAATTCTTTCAAATACCTGAAACAGAATAAATGCGAAAGCGTATATTATTACTGCGTTATTGAAATATTTTTTAATTTTCGTCAGTGCAGGATTATCGTGTTTTAGTGAATCAGTCATTTTAACCTCTCTGTTGTATAC
The DNA here is from genome assembly GCA_944382895.1 of uncultured Clostridia bacterium. Taxonomy (GTDB): domain Bacteria; phylum Bacillota; class Clostridia; order Oscillospirales; family UBA644; genus QAKR01. The sequence goes on from CALWNV010000014.1 coordinate 9,673, forward strand.
TGTTTTTTTGAATATGTCGTTAATATCTAATTTCCGTATTTTAGGTAAAGTTATTCTGCGTTTAAAAATTTTTAATACCATATACAGATCATAGATAATTTATTTGTAAGTTGCAGAGAAATATAAAAAAGTCAATCAAAAATATTTATTTGAGTTGTTCCTTCTGATAATTATTTATACACACCAGCGGAAAACTGTTTTGAACGGGGTAGTCAGATCTGTTTCAAAAGCCCTGTGTATATCTTTTACCGAGCGTACGGGATCGTCTTCCTGTATAATGGAGGAAAGACGTGTCTGTATCCTTTTATCCGTCATAAGCGATATTGCTTTTTCAAAATCCGCTCTGCCGGAGCGACTGCTCCCTATTAACGTAAGGCCTTTCTCAAGAACCATTCTTGTAAAAACAGGGACAGGGTTTTCACTGACACCCATAAGCATGATTGTCCCTTGGGGTCGAATGTGTGCGATAATATCTGAGATCGCCGATTGACTCCCTTCTCCGCCGCAACACTCAAATGCATGATCACAGCAGTACTCTTCCGGTAATTCATTTGCAAGATATGTGTAGTCGGCAAATCCGAACAGATCAAGTTTTTTCGGATTCATTCCGACAACGGTAATTTTCGCGTGGGGAAAAACGCTTTTCAGAACAATTGTAACTACAAATGAAAGGCTTCCGTCTCCAAAGACGACAAAATCATTTCTGTATGTATGCGACGTTTTTTCCAGCCTGGAAACCGAATGTACTGCTACGCTTACGAATTCCGTTATTGCTGCGGTTGACGGAAGGATGTTCTCGTATGCAACGACACGATCTTTATTTATCGCCACAAGCTCACGCATAAACCCGTCTTTACCGCTTGATAAAAATGCGCTGTTTGGGGCATAGTTCTCATATATTCCGTCAAGCTTATCTCCGGGAACATTGGGAATAAGGACTACTTTCTGGCCCGGTGAGTATGTACCGGAATTATCTTTTATAACAGTTCCCGCACATTCATGTATAAGAGCCATCGGCAGCTTTTTTGCGAGGTCTTTAGGGTTTCTGAGCCCCCGGTAATATCTTTGATCAGCGTGGCAAATTGCCATATATTCAGGACGTACAATGACTTTTTCGTCATTATCAATCTGCTGATATTTAACGGAAAAGACGTGTGGGCTTACAAGCTGGTAAATTGAATTAATCACGTTTATCTCCTCCCGCCATCGCTTCCGCAACACGGTAATCTTCTATGGTAGTGATTTTCATATTAGCAATGTCTCCGTTTACGAGGCTGACAGGAACGTTTTTTACAACGCATATTTTACACGCATCGGTGAGAATGGATTTTTGTTCAGTGGTAAGATCATTATATGTTTTTTTAAGCAATGACATATTAAAACTTTGCGGTGTTTGTCCCTGATACATGAGTCTGCGTTCCGGAATTTCAGTTATAAGATTCCCGTCATCGGATCGGACAATAGTATCCGTTGCGGCAACAACTGTATCGCATGCACCGTATTTTATCGCGGCATCTATGTTCTCTTCAATAATGCGTATACTTACAAACGGGCGGACCGCGTCGTGTGTAACGATAATATTATCGGGGTTTTCGCCATATGCCTGCTCTATTGCGTTTACGATATTCATAATAGTTGAGTTACGGTCTTTCCCGCCTTCAACTATCTCGACACGGTCACAGTCTGTGATATGTTTCTTTACAATGTCTTTTGCATGTAAGACCCATTTTTCATGTACGCCTATATATACTTTATCAAACCGTGTACAAAGCAAAAACTTTTCCAAAGTATGGATAAGTATAGGTTTTTCACCTAACGGCAAAAATTGTTTTGGCCTGTCAGCTATTTTCATTCTGCTGCCTACGCCTCCGGCAAGAATTGCTCCAAAAATCATTTCGGGTCATCCCTTTCAATCAAATAATATACGCCTTTGTATTTTTTATATGAGTTGTTAAGGTCAAGGAACACCGCATCGTGATGAGGCTTTTGTTTTTCCTCCGGAGGAAGTGTCATATAATCTCCGAAGGCGGTTTTAAGATATATATCGTAGCCTTGCGGTATAGGCATTTCAGTATCTTCAAATTTTACCCAAAGAGCTTTGTCAAAGGCTGAGCGGGGATATTGCTTTTTCATATAATAAGGACCGGAACACAGTTCAGTTATATAATCACAGTCTTTAATATCATATTTTGTCATTTTGCGCTCGGCAAACTTCCATATTTTATAACGAAATTTTTTTGATGGTACAATTAAAAGAGCGATTTTTCCACATAGTGCGACAGTTTTACCATGATTTGACGGAACCGTTTGCGCGCAATACAGCGAATATATCAGGGCCCAAAAAACCTGAAATTTACGCTTGATCCTGCTATTTGGCCATCCGTCGAGAGGAAGAACGTCAAGAGCTACTCCGTGGCTGATGTCCATATTTGTCTGATAAGGCTTGATAGCCGTTGTGTTATTGTCTCTGATAGTTACAAAAAGATTGCCGTCGGTCAGATTTTGGTCAGAAAAAACACATGAGTATTTTTCCGTATCCGCATATTCGGACCATAATTTTTTTAATTTCTCATAGTCTTTTCGAGGCATAAAAACATCCACGTCATCGTCCCAGGGTATAAATCCTTTATGTCGTAACGCACCTATACAGCACCCTCCGCACAGATAAAACAAAAGCCCGTGCTTTTTACAAAACGACTTGAAATATAATGCTATTTCAAGACTTTTTTCCTGGAGTTGCCTGAGAGAAAAATCGCTCATTTTTTCGCTCCTTCCAGAAAGGGATTTTCAGGAATCCAATAAGGGTTCCTATCCCGTAAGAGATATGTAAAAGCAGAAACATTACGGGAAGCAAAAGCTGTGATATATGAAAGTTTTTGTTTCTTATAATGGAAGTCGCGCTCATTGCTATATTCACAAGCAGATAAAGCCCCCACATAATAGCAGAAAACTGCCATATTCCAAAACATGCAAATATAGTTGTGACAATTATTCCCACAACAAAACAAAACGGCACAAAATGGTATAATTCCAGACATTTCGGTTGTACCGATGTTGTCATTCCTATCCATTTGCCGTTCGCATATTTTTGTTTAAGCATTTTCGGAAAAGAAGCGCGCATGATTTGTTCTGATCTTATTTTTTCGTTAAAACAGATTTTATATCCTGCTTCTCTCAGACGATAGTGAAAATCATTGTCTTCAGTTCTAATCAAACGCTCATCAAATCCTTTTACTTTTTCGACGGCGGCGCGTCTGTATGTTCCGTGAAAAACAGAATTAACATATTTTTTTTCACTGATTCTTCTGTATGGCGCGAAACTACTGCCGAAAAGAGAGTTTTCGGCAAGTAAAAGAGTATTTTTATACGGCGTATCTTCGTCTGTAATACAGGGTCTGATGCCTCCACAGATATCTTCGCCGCTTTCTATACAGCGTACGCTTTCCGATATGAAATCGGGAGCGAATCTTGCGTGAGCATCCCAGCGGATAAGGATGTCTCCTTCAGCGTTGTTTATAAACACATTCCAACCGCATGGTTGTGTTTTTTTTGTGTTTTCAACAACTTTTATACGCATAAAACTTTTTTCACGTTCTGAAAAATCACGCATCATCACTCCGGTCAAATCAGTAGACATACTGTCTATTAAAACTACTTCTATTTTGTTGTGATCAAAATCCTGATTTGACAGGTCGGTAAATATTCCATCAAGATATTTTTCTTCGTTATAGGCTATTATACCAAGTGAAACTGTCAAGACAACGCACTCCTTTAATTTATATATTATACAACATTTTTCGCGCTTTGTCAATGTATTACCCGGAGCAATGAGCAAAATAAACGGAGAAAGTGTTTTTTTTGAAGATACAGCCTTCTTATTAAAGAATAATCTATAAAAAACACAGGTCAAAAAAATGCAACCTGTGTTGTTTATACTATTTATTTATTTTCCCGTTTCCGGAAATATCGCAAAATGCAGCAGCAGTTTCTGAAAAATAACTTTTACTGCGCGAAATATCTCCGAGAGACAGCACTCCTATAACTTTTCCCTCTTCACAAACTGGCAGCCTTCTTACTTGTTCTCTTGCCATAAGTCTTGCTGCCTCGGTTACGGAATGTTCAGGGCTTATATACACCGGTTTTTCGGACATTATTTCCTTTGCGGTTAATTTGTTATAGTCTGATTTTTCCGCTACGCAGCGTAAAATAATATCCCTGTCCGTTATAACACCTCGTAAAATATCTCCTTCGACTACAGGGATAAATCCTATATTTTCTTCTTTCATAAGTTTTGCGGCTTCATTTACCGTTGATTCGGTAGAAACGCTTTTAACGTCGGTTGACATTATATCTTTTATTTTCATAAAAATAACAATACCGTCCTTAAAGTTAGGTATTGTTATTTTAAGCGATTTTTATGTTTTAATTCTTTAATGTAAGTATTACCAGAATTTCTCCTTTTTTTAAAGAGATATATGCATCTTTCCCGGGAAGAAATTCATTGCTTACTCCTATTGGGAAATCTGTTTCAAGTGTATAATTATCAAGAGGATATTTCAGGTCTCTGAGTTCCACGCCGAAACTTTTTTGTAAAGCGATTACCGAAATATATTCATATGAGGAGGAATATGGCAATAAAAGCTTTGAGTTGTCGCACATATAATGTACAACAGAAGTTTCGTCACAGATGAACCCTTTTTTCCCACAGGATTTTATGTGGCGTAACGTCGCGATATTACCGAGTGTATGATCAAGCCTTCCGCCGAGTCCTCCGCATATAATTATTTCGTCTGCACCGAGCTCAAGGGCTTTTTCAGCCGCAAAAAAGGTATCGGTACAATCTTTTTCCTGTGGGAGATATATCTTTTCACAGTTGAATTTATCTGCGGTGTTTTTTGAAAAACTGTCGCAGTCTCCGACAAAAAGAGATGGTGCCGCGTTACATTTCCACGCATATTCCGCGCCGCTGTCGGCACATATTATAAAGTCTTCTTTTTTTATTTCTATCGGGACGGTCATGCTTTCGCTTTTACAAAAAATCAAAGCTCTCATTTATCTTTCCACTCTTCCTTCGGACCTATTTCTTCATACATCCTGCAATAATTTTCATGTCTGCTTTTTTGTATTTTTCCTTCTTTAAGTGCGTTAATGATTCGACATCCAGGCTCTTTGGTATGTGTACAGTCTGTAAAACGGCAACTTCCCTCAATCGCGGAAAATTCGGGGAAGCATTCCGCAAGTATAGATCTGTCTTTAATATCAAAATATTCAAAAAGCAGATTACTGAATCCGGGAGTATCAAGTATATGTCCACCCGCAAGTTCAAAAAGCTCTACGTGACGTGTGGTGTGCTTTCCTCTGAGCAATTTTTCGCTCACGTTCCCTGTTTTAAGGGCAAGATTTTTGTCAAGAAGATTCATCAGCGAAGATTTTCCGACCCCTGAAAGCCCGCTCATCACGACTGTATTGTTTTTTATTTGTTTTCTGAGCTTTTCAGCAACATTGAACTTATCATCGGTTGCTGATAATACATACTGTTCTATCGGCAAATTTCTGTATATCGCTTCAGTATTAAGTTCGTCTTTTAGATCAGCTTTATTAAAGATAAGGATAGGCTTTATTTTATGATAATACGCTATTGCGAGCATTTTATCAAGCATATATAAGTTCGGAAGAGGATTGTTCATTGCTACGACAAGAAACATCTTGTCAATATTTGCGCATGGAGGTCTGATAAGAAAGTTTTTCCGCGGCAAAATTTTTGTTATAATTCCGTTTTCGGTTTCCACTTTATCACCGACAAGAGGTGTTATATTCTTATTTCTGAAAATTCCGCGTGCACGGCAGTTTATATTACCTGTTTGCGTCTTAACCGTATAAAGGCCTCCTACGCCTTTTATAATTCTTTGTTCTGTCATTCTTGTATTTCCGGTTGTTCTGGTTCAGGTTCTGAATCATTCCCAGAAGCTACTGAAATCGTTACGGTGATTCCCGGTTCTATCTCAGTCCCTGGGGCGGGTGAAACCGAGTATACGGTCCCGGGTTCACAGCCTTGATATTCATGTTCCACTGGATTGACTTTAAGGCCCATACCGGTCAATATACTTATGACCTCATCTTCTGTTTTACCTATGATATCCTGAGGGATTGTGAGCACGACAGGACTTGCGCCCTTTGAAATATACAACGTGACTGTTTCTCCTTTTTTGACTTCCGTTCCTTCTGACGGAGAAGAAGATATTACAATCCCTTCCGCTACGGAATTATCATAAGTCAATCTTATGTCAGAAAGAAGGCCAAGCTCAGTTAATGCTGTTTTTGCCGCATATTCCGTCTGCCCTTCTAAAGGCGGGACTTGGACTGTCTGTGTTTCAGGAGATCTGGAAACAACGATATCAACGACAGTTCCTGTCGCGACGGAAGAACCGCATTCTGGTGTGCATGATATTATAAATCCTTCTTTAATATCGGCACTTGTCTGATATGTCGTTTTCCCAAGTGAAAGTCCGGCGTTTTCAAGCAGGACACGAGCCTGACCGGGAGCGGTGTCTACGATATATGGTACGATTGACATTTCTTTTCCCATGCTAACTACTACGGTTATCTCTTTGCCGGGTTCATATTTTTTACCGGGAAGAGGGTTTTGTGAGATTATATATCCCTGGTTTACGGTATCGTGAAATTCCTGTTTTTCTGTTATCGTAAAATATTTTATAATACTGATATCTTCTTTGACCGCCTCATATGATTCGCCTATCAGATTCGGAACTTCAATAAGGTTTGAATCTTCTGAACCCAGCGTAAATAAAAGTATCGTGCCTATTGTAAGAAGAATAATCGCCGCCGCCGCTCCGGAGCAAAGTGCAAATATTCTGTTTTTCCACATTTGTTTTTTACGTTCTTCCGGGGTCTCATCGATTTTGATATGTTCAATCATTTTAGTAGAATCATCAAGAGAAATATCTGCCGTATGATCGAATATTATCGAGTTGTCTTCTTCAAATGCCTCAATATCGTCAAGCATTTCTTTTGCGTTCCTGTAGCGGTAAGAAACTTTTTTCTGCATTGCTTTCATTATTATCTGCTCTATCCCAATCGGAAGATCAGGTATATATACAGATGGTTTCGGCGGTTCTTGCTGAACTTGCATAAGCGCGACCGAAACAGCGGTATCACTTTCGAATGGAAGGCGACCGGTTATCATTTCATACAGTATGACGCCTGTTGAGTAGATGTCGCTTTTTTCATCGGTGGGAAGCCCTTTAGCTTGTTCCGGACTGATATAATGTACTGAACCTATAGCCATTTCCGACATTGTAACGGTTTCAAAATTTGAAACATGCGCAATCCCGAAATCAGTGACTTTTATTCTGTTGTCCGGTAAAAGCATTATATTTTGAGGCTTTATGTCACGATGAACTACGCCTCTTTCATGCGCGTGGCATAAAGCGGATAATATCTGTTTTGTGTAAGACAGTGCTTCTTCAACAGAGAGCGGACCCTTGGAATTGATATATTCTTTAAGAGTTATGCCCTCAATATATTCCATTACTATATATTGGATGTCACCTTCAAAATTCACATCTACAACATCGACGATGTTTTCATGTGAAAGCATTGCGATCGCTCTGGATTCATTAAGAAAACGACGGCGGAATTTAGGTTCATTTACAAATTCGTCTTTAAGTATTTTGATAGCGACGAACCTATCTTCAAGAGTGTCTTCCGCTTTATAGACGACACTCATTCCGCCCATACCGATTATTTCTTTGATTATATATCTTCCGTTGAGGACTTTCCCGATAAGTTTATCCATTTTTTATTCCTCCTCAAACAGCTTTGTCTCCGCATAAGAGAACAGCGGTTATATTATCTTTTCCGCCGCGTTCGTTCGCAAGGCGTATCAGTTCATCACAAGCGTCTTCATATGGAAATTCTGCGAGAATTTCTTCAATCTCCTCATCTGTGAGCATATTGGTCAAGCCGTCTGTGCACAGCAGTAAGACATCCTCATCCCCGAAACTCATGGTTTTTATATCCGTATCAACATCACTTGTTACGCCTAAAACACGGGTTATTACATGCTGATAGGGATGCTTTTTTGCTTCTTCTTTCGTAAGCTCATTTTTATCTATCATTTCCTGGACAAGCGAATGATCTTTTGTTACTTGAGTAAGCCGATCGCCGTCAAAGTAATAGGCACGGCTGTCTCCAACACTGGCTATACAGATTTTTTCACCCATATACAGAGCCATCACAATAGTGGTACCCATTCCTTTAAGTTCATCGTCTTTGACGGAGTGAAGGAATATTGTGCCGTTAGCATTTCGTATTGCGCTGCGCAGCAGAGATTCGACATTTACGGATTCCGGCTCGGAAAGGCTTGATACAAGAATATTGTCGATTGCGCGTACAGCCAGTTCACTGGCGATATTGCCGGCTTTATGTCCTCCCATTCCGTCGCACACAATCGCGTAACCTGTGTCATCGTTTATCGCGCGCAGAATAAAGCAGTCCTGATTTTGGGTTCGCTGCTTTCCGGTGTCTGATTTGCCGTGCAGGATCATTTGTATAACCATTCCTTTCGTGTTATGCTTCAGTTCAGGTTTTTTGTTTTAAGAACTCTTTATACTCACTGCTTCTTAATTGTCCGCAGGAGGCGTTGATACCTCCGCCGAGAGTTCTTCTCATCGTGGCGTTAATATGGTTTTTTAAAAGAGTTTCAAGAAAATGATTTGCCGAATGTTTGTCGCTGGGAAGAAAATTTCTTTCCTCGACATGATTTACAGGGATCAGGTTGACATGACAATTCTTTCCTTTTAACAATTTTGACAGTTTCTCTGCATGAGTAAAAGTGTCGTTAATATTTTTTATAAGGATATATTCAAATGATATTCTTCTCCCTGTTTTTTCAAAATAGCTGTCGCACGCTGTCATGAGTTCTTTTATATTATATTTCTTATTGACAGGCATGATAAGGTTTCGGGTCATGTCATCGGGGGCATGAAGGGAAACTGAAAGAGTTATCTGAAAGTTTTCTTTTGCAAGTGTATTTATTTGGGGAACAAGACCGCATGTTGAAACCGACACATGTCTGTGGCTTATATTGAGTCCGTTTTCGTCTTTGAGATTTTTTAGGAATATAATGAGGTTGTCATAATTATCAAGCGGTTCTCCCACACCCATTACCACTACATTGGAAATATGGTTTTCCTTATTTACGTATGAGACCTGTAAAAGCATTTCTCCCGCGGTAAGATCTCTTTTTTTTCCTGACAGAGTACTTGCGCAGAATCTGCATCCCATACGGCATCCCGCTTGAGATGAAATACAAACGCTTTTACCGTGTTTATAATTCATTACGACTGTTTCAATCAGGTTTCCATCGCAAAGCTCAAAAAGGTACTTTATTGTATGATCGCGGTCAATAAGTTTTTTTCGTACGGTTATGGTAGCGATAATTGCGATGTTTTCAAGCTTTGTGCGCAATGTTTCGGGAATATTGGTCATTTCATTAAATGACAATACTCCTTTTGAAAGCCATTCAAAAATTTGCTTTGCTCTAAATTCAGGTTCACCGAGCGTTTTCATAAACTCGCACAGTTCTTCGTATGTCAGACTTGAAATATCTGTCATCGTCTGTCTCCGCGGTTTGCCAGCAGTATAAGAAGTCTCAGAAGCTGAGCAAGCGAAACGGCAAGTGCCGCAACATATGTCATGGCTGCGGCTGATAAAACTTTTTTTGTCTGGGCAAGTTCATCCGGTTGCAGAATCCCGTTTTCGAGAACCTGCAGCGCTCTGTTTGAAGCGTTGAATTCAACCGGCAAAGTAATAAGCTGAAATAAAACGACTGCTGCGAAAAATATTATTCCGGTGAGTATAAGAGGCTCCCAGTTGAATATAAATCCTATGATCACCAACGGAATCGCAAGTGATGATCCTATTCCCGCAACAGGAAGTATTGCGTTTCGGAGACTTATTGGGGAATAATTATGATAATGCTGGCAAGTATGTCCCGCCTCGTGCGCGGCTATCCCGAGAGCCGCCACGGAAGAAGATGAATAAACGTCTTGCGAAAGTGATATGGTCTTTGTTTTTGGATTGTAATTATCCGTGAGTTTCCCGTTGATCTGTACGACTTTTACGTCGTTGATCCCGTTCTGCCGCAAAATTTTTTCGGCAATGTCTTTTCCGGTAAGACCGCTTCGAGACAGGATTTTAGACGCTTTCGCGTATGTTGAGTTAACTTTGAATTGTGCGGCTATCGAAAAAATTACCGCCGGTAACACAAGAATGATATACCAATAGTCTATAAAAAAATAAGGCATGTTTGTTTTCTCCTATTCAAAATGTCCGCTTTTTCGGCCGCGTAAAAAATCTTCTCCGCTCATGCGTTTTTTGCTTTCGGGTTGCAAAGAAAGGATTTCAATGCAGCCGTTCCCAGTTTTTACGATAAGCTTTTTATCATCACATATTGTTCCCGGGTATGCGTCTGTATTTATTGTTACCGTTCGCGCTTCATATATTTTTATATTTTTCTCTTCAAATTTTGCAAATGCCGAGGGATAGGGGCTGAGCCCGCGAATCAGATTCACTATATTTTCCGCAGAGTCAGAAAAATTTATTTTCCGTAAAGTGTTATCAATCATAGGGGCATATGAAGAGGGCTCTTGCTGTTTTGTACGCGGTGCTGTACCGTTTTTTAATGCGTCAATGGTTTTTAATATGAGCCGGCCACCCATCTTTGCAAGCCTGTCGTGAAGAGTCCCTGCGTTGTCTGTATCGTAAATCGGCGTGGTTTCGGTAAAAATAATATCTCCGGTGTCGAGTCCTTTTTCCATATACATAGTTGTAACACCGGTTTCTTTTTCGCCGTTGATCAATGCGAAATTTATCGGAGACGCGCCTCTGTATTTCGGGAGGAGCGATGCATGTATGTTGATACATCCGAGTTCTGGAAAATTCAGAACGTATTCTGGCAAAATTTTGCCGTATGCGGCCACTACTATTAGATCCGGCTTATATTTTTCAAGAGTTTCCGAAATCTCTCCGTTTTTGATTTTGTCGGGGGTAAAAACGTCTATTCCGAGTTCAAGCGCCTTTGCCTTGACAGGTGTTGGAGTGACTTTTCCTCTGTTTCGCGGTTTGTCTGGCTGTGAAATAACGGCTGAAGGAGTAAAACCGTTTTCACAAAGAGCTGAAAGAGCTTCAACTGCAAAATCAGACGTGCCCATAAACATTATTTTCATAGATTCTCTCCTTACAGAAAATTAATCTTCAGGGTCAATATACTCTTCAACATGTTCGCGGAAAAGGATTCCATTCAGATGGTCTATTTCATGGCAAAAACATACAGCGGTTATTCCTTTGCGGGTAAGGATAATTTCTTCTCCTTTTTCGTTGAACGCTCTGACCGTAACTTCCGCCGGACGATGTGTTTTCCCAAAAACACCAGGAACGGAAAGACATCCTTCTGTTGCTTCCTGCTCTCCTTTTGTGTCTATGATTTCCGGGTTGATGAGAGCTAACATTGTTTTCCCGTCGTCATCTAAAACAATGACAAGTCTTCGGAGAATTCCTATTTGAGGTGCTGCAAGTCCAAGTCCGTCGGCTTTTTTAAGAGTATCTTTCATGTCTTTGACAAGGATCTTCAGCTTTTTATCGAACTCTGTCACCGGTCGGGACTTTTTTGTAAGCGTTTCGTCGCCCTCTTTTATTATATTTCTCAATGCCATTATAATGATTTGCTCCTCGTTTTTTAAAGTATAGTCGATGGATTTATATCCACGGTTATGTGAATGGTTTTGTTTTCTTTCATGAATTCTGTTGCCGCTTCTGATATAAGTTCCCGTGTCCTGCGTATGTCACGGCATTTAAGTAATATGCGAACTCTGTCTTTGCCGTCCGACATGGGTATTGTTGTTTGTGTCGGTCTGATTATACGCAACGGTACGTCGGAAAATTTTTGCGCCGAAAGTGTACTTATTTCTTTAATAAAAGTTTCTGCGCCGGCCATTGCTTTTTCAAGCCCATCTGCGTAAAACACTATTTGGCAGATATCGCAGTAAGGGGGATATATAAGTGCTTTTCGTAACGCACATTCGCTGTCAAAAAACGCAGGATAATCTTGCCTGAAAGCAAAATCAAGAACTTGGTGTCCAGGTGAAAATGTTTGTATCACGGCTCTTCCGTCTTTTTCCGCCCGACCTGCGCGACCGATTACTTGGGTTATGAGTGAAAAAGTTTTTTCATATGATCGAAAGTCGGACGAATACAGAAGTGTATCTGCGTTAAGAACTCCCACCAGTGTCACATTGGGAAAATCAAGACCTTTCGTTATCATTTGTGTTCCTAAAAGCACATCGTATTTGTTCTTACGAAAATCTTCGAGTATTTTATCTCTTGCTCCTCTTTTGAGTACCGTGTCTGCGTCCATGCGTAATATGCGTAATTCTGGAAAAATACTGCAAAGCTCTTCTTCTGCTTTTTGTGTCCCGGTTCCTGAGTAAAATAAAGATGGGAATTCGCATTTTTTACATTTTGATGAGATATTTTCCGTATGTCCGCAGTAATGGCAGCGAAGCGAGTTGTCCGTTTTATGATATGTCAGAGAAATCCCGCAAGACGGGCATTTGTAAACATATCCGCAAGACGGGCATGATACATATGAGTTATAACCTCGTCTGTTTATAAATAAAACTGATTGTTCTCCCTTGTTTAGATTGTTAAATATTTCTTCGCAAAGAATTTTACCGAATATGGTTTTGTTTCCCGACGCAAGCTCAGGACGCATATCCGAGACAATGACTTTGGGAAGTGGTTTTCCGTTGTAACGTGTTGTTATTTGTGAAAATCCGATATTCCCTTTTTTTGCATCGTGCCAACTTTCAAACGAAGGGGTCGCTGAGGCTTTGAGTAAAAACGCCTTTTCTTTTTTTACACGGAATGTTGCAATATCTTTGGCCGCGTATCTCGGAGACATTTCCGATTTATATGTATGCTCTTGTTCTTCATCTATTATTATCGCACCGAGATCTTTGACCGGGGCAAATACGGCAGAGCGTGTTCCTATAACAACCTTGACTTTCCCGTTTTTTATTCTTTGCCACTCGTCAAAACGTTCTCGCTGAGTAAGTGCGCTGTGTAACACAGCAAGTTCCTGTCCGTACAGTGAATAAAAGCGCCGGACGATTTGCAATGTAAGTGAAATCTCCGGAAGCAGTAATAAGACGCTTTTACCTTGTTGGATCAGATCGTTTATGATTGCGATAAAAACATGAGTTTTCCCGCTTCCTGTTACTCCGTAAAGAAGATGGGTTCGCCCGGTTCCGTAAGAATTGCGTATTTGTCTGAAAGCGGTTTCCTGTTCTTCGTTCAGCAAAAAAGAGTCATATTTTTGCGGAGAAATTCCGGACAAAGGACTATGCAGCGTTTCTTTTTTGATGGAAAGAACGACCCTTCTTTTTTTTAGGGTATCAATAATACTTCTGGTTACACCTGTTGCTTTAAGAGTGTTTCGCACGGATTGCTCGCCATTTTCAAGAAAATCGATAACGGCAAGGTGTTTTTGACTGTTTTTTGTTATTTTAGGGTCGTTTTTATAATTCACGGCAAGCGGTGAAAGATATATATATTCTTCAAGACGCGTTTTAAGCCCTGTTTTGTCGGCTTTGGTCAAAGGAGATAAAACCCCGGGAGGGAGAATCGCCTTTATTGCTTCAAAGTATGTGCAAAAATATTTACTTTTCATAAATTCCGCAAGCAGGATATTTTCTTCGGTAATATATATATCGTCGCAATAAAGATAGGATAAACTTTTGAGTTTTTTATTTTTTCCGTTTTCCCCATATGAAAAAACAACACCTCGTGTTTTCTTATTGTTTTTTCCAAAAGGGAAGACAACTATGTGTCCGGGCTGCGCGTTTGTTTTTCCTATCTTATATTCGTATAGTATATCAGCGGTGTAAGGAATGTTTTCCACCGCAACCAGAACGCTACGTTCAGCCATTTTCCTTTGGTGGTTCTTCGTATGATGCTTCTCCAGAAGCAAAAGACTCTATCGCGGCTGAAACAGCTCTGCCTTCTAACATTTCTCCGTTGTTTTCAGCTTGTTTTTCAAGCTCTCTCGCGCGTTTTGCAACGGCGATAACCAAAGAATATCGGCACTGTTTTTTATCTTTATTTACAAGTTCACTTATACTTGGATAAATCATTTATCTGCACCTCTTTCAGATTTTTCAATATATTTGTTGATTATTTGAGCAAGCTTGTCGGCTGCCGTGTCAATATCATCGTTTATCATTATTTCCATATAATCTCCGCATTTTTCCATCTCTATTTTTGCTTTGTTCATTCGGTCTTCTATTGCTCTGTCGCTGTCCGTTTTTCTCAGGATTATTCTGTTGCGTAGTTCTTCGAGCGAGGGTGGGGCGATAAAAATCGTTATCGCGTCTTTATATACCTTTTTTACGCTTTCCATCCCTGCGCGTTCGATTTTCAAGATTACGTGGCGACCTTCTTTCAGAGCCTGCTCAACCGGTTGTTTAGGAGTCCCGTAGCAAACCGTGCAATAGTCCGCATATTCAAGCATGTTTCCGTTTTTTATTTCTTCACGAAAAAATGAATCTGATACAAAACGGTAATCTACGTTATCTATCTCACCTTTGCGCGGAGGTCTTGTTGTATATGAAACTGAAAGAAAAACGTTTTGCAGCTTCGGCATCATTTTTTTTATGAGAGTATCTTTCCCGACACCGGACGGACCGGATATTATAAATATTTCAGCCATCATCTTCCTCCGGTTCATTTTCTTCATCGGGCTCCGCTCTTGCCGCGACTGTTTCAGGCTGTACCGCGCTTAGTATTATATGTTCGCTGTTGGTTATGATTACAGCGCGTGTACGTCTGCCATAAGTCGCGTCTATCAAAGTTCCTTTTTCTCTGGATTCCTGTATCACTCTTTTTATTGGTGAGCTGTCAGGACTTACGATCGCTACTATTTTTGATGCCGCAACTACATTTCCGAATCCGATATTAATCAGCTTCATTGATATCCCTCGCTATTCAATATTTTGAACTTGTTCACGTATTTTTTCTATAATCGATTTTACTTCAATCGCGGTTTTTGTTATATCTATATCTCCGATTTTAGATGTTGTAGTGTTTATCTCTCTGTTCATCTCCTGGATATAAAAATCCATTTTTTTACCTTCAGCTATTCCGTTTTCAAACATTTCTTTCAATGAACGCGTATGTGAACGAAGTCTTACAATCTCCTCATCCACAGCAAGTTTATCCGCCATTATGGCGACTTCGGTCAGAAGCCTTTGTTCATCTATTTTTGTATCGCCGAGAAGTTCTTCAATCCTTGCTCTTAGCTTTTGCATATAATCAGCTTCAATTTGAGGAAGCCGGTCTTCGATTTCTTTTACTGCGTTTTCTATCTGAGCGCATTTTCCGGAAATATCTTGGGCAAGCCGGGCTCCCTCCGCTTCTCTCTGGTGTAGAAAATCCTGTAAAGCTTCATCCAATACCTGACGTACATCTGTCCAAATTTCTTCAATATCAGTTTCATCTCTTGTTTGCGTAAGTACGTCCGGAAAACGAAGAGCCACTGATGCGGATGAATCGAGAGACAGATTGTATTTTTGAGAAATGTCTTTAAGCGCATTGTAATATGCTTCAAACAGGTTTTCATTAAGCTTTACGCCGCGAATATCTGATTGAGTGTCGTCGATGTTTACGATCACATCTGTTTTGCCACGGACTATTTTTTGCTGTAAATGGGTGCGTATTTTATCTTCAAGTTGCATATAGGTCCTCGGTATTCTGGCGTACATTTCAAAATAGCGGTGGTTTACCGCTTTTATTTCAACCGTGATATCTCGGTTATTCAAAAGCTTTCTCGCGCGGCCGTAGCCGGTCATGCTTTTTATCATGTGAACCTCCGTAAAAACTGTTTTAATTTGTATTCCCGTTCTGTTCGGATAGTGTCAATATACAGTAATAATAAAAATATAACTATGTATTAGATATATTAGCTCACTTTACATTCTAAACGCTTTTTTACGTTTTGTCAATGGATAAATATGAAAAAAGTTAAAAATTTTAAATTTTCCGATAACGGGACTTGACAAAAAAGAAATTTGTTGGTATAATAACTAAGCGCAATAATTACAACTTTATATGCGGTCATGGTGGAATAGGCAGACACGCCAGCTTGAGGGGCTGGTGAACGCGAGTTCGTGCAGGTTCAAGTCCTGTTGACCGCACCAAACAGTACAAATCCGAACCCTAAACCAATCGGTGAAGGGTTCGGATTTGTTATTTTTATAGACTATCCGAACTTCAATTCAAAACGCAAAAATTAAATTTCGGAGGTTATTTATTATGAAAACAGAACCTAATAACATCGGAACTTGGGGCAGACTGCATTATGATTTTCTTTATCGCAATCAGAGGTTGGTTATCAATGCTATGCGGTTGAAAGGCACATTGAATGATTATATTATGGGCATTGATAAAGACGCTGAGGATATGTTCAATCTTATTATCAAGCAGGCGGCTGAAATTGAGGGCGTAACCGAGCAACTCAAAGCTGCTGACCAAATGGAATGGATCCGCCGTATGAACAGTATCAGGAGCAGAGCAAGAGAATTTGTGCTGAAAGAACTTATATATCAATAATACTCAAAAAGGCGAGGGATGATGTTGTCCCCCGCCTTAATCATTTAATAATCAATATGCTCTCTCACAAATCTCTCAAACACCCAATCGGCGCCGTCGTAAAGAACCTCATACAAGGTTTGCCGCAACTCTTCTTTGGAAAGACTGTTAATATAAGCGACAACCTTTTTATCAAGTTCTTCCTGCCGCTGTTCTTCCTCCTCCTCATATTCAATAACTTCTTTGTAGTACTGATCCGCCTCTTTTGGGAAAACAGAAAAATACAGTGCAACCTGATGCTTGCAAATAATTTGTTTGCCATTGGCATGAGGACAATTGCAATGAGATTTTCTCGGATGTTCGATATCAATAAAAACATCATAATGCTTATTTCCGCTGCCACGCAAGGTACCGCTATATTCGTGGTCGGTGATTTTCTTTTTTAGCAGAACACTACCGTCCTTATAGTATTCATAACCTCTCCACGCAGAAGCGCTGCTTGCTAAATCTAACAATCCCATATTGTCCCCTCACATCACTTTTTGTTTTTCTTTTCTTGTTCGGCTTTCCATGCCGCAAATTCTGCCTGTCCTTCTTTTGAAAGAAAGAATTCACGGATATCAGGTAGCATTGTCCGTGCGATGGCTTCAAGAATATTGTCCGGAATCTCCGATGTTCCGAAACGGTTTCCGAATATCCTGTATTTGATACGAACAAATAGTTGCTTGAAGATGTTGCCGTATTGCAGATTATAAATGTCACGCCAATACGGAATCATCTGTTTTTTGAGTTCATTTATATCCATAAAATTCTCCATTCAAAGGGTTTTAGGGATTTGCCCTAACAAGTGCCGTGTGGATACAAAGGCGATGCTTGCTAAGGCATGGGGACACAAAGGCGATGCTTGCTAAGGTAATGACATTCAAATATTAAAACGCCATAACATTATCCGTCCATAGCTCACACTGTGTCATAACGGTCTGTACGGCATCCTCCATACCTTCCGGCGGATACTTGTGCTTTTTCAAAAGTTTCTTGATAAGCATACGCATTTTTGCTCTTGCAGACTCACGCTTTTGCCAGTCTATCGTTTTGTTCTTGCGGAGCGTATCTGCAAGCTCCTTTGTAATGGCAATCAGTTCGTCGTTTTCGTAGAAGTCCTTAATTGCCTGCGGCTTTGTTAATGCGTCATAGAAAGCAAGCTCATCAGCAGTCAGTCCGAGCCTGTCGCCCTCTTTTTGTGCTGCGGCAATTTGCTTTGCCAATTTCAGCATTTCTTCGATGACTTCTTCATTGGTCAGCATACCGTTGAGGTACGCATTCAGAGAACGCTGCATAATCTCGCTGAATTTTTCGGACTTAACCACATTCGTCCTGCGATAGACCGAAACTTGCTCCGCAATCAGTTTTTTCAGGAGTTCAACAGCAAGGTTCTTTTCCTTCATATTTGCGACTTCCTGAAGGAACTTCGGGTCAAACAGAGAAAACTCCTCTTTAATGTCTGAGAACAGGTTGATAACACCGTCGCTCTTGATACTCTGCTTCAAAAGTTCATTGATTCTTGCATTCATTTCCGGCAAGGAAATCTTCTTTCCGACGCCTGTATTTGTCAGCCTGAGCACCAATACACGCACGGACTCGAAGAACGCTGCTTCAAAGCGGCTGTCCTCATCAACCAAAGAAGAACAGAGAGATAACGCCTGGTGAAGCATAAGGGCTTCTTTTACGAAAGAGTCTTTCTCATCAACTCTTTCTCTGCCCATAATGAAGTTGACAGCACCACTAATTGTCTTTGCTCTTTCAAGGTCTGTGCCGTTTTGAAATTTGGAATAATCATATCCGTGGAATTTGTCACGGCAAACAGACAGCTTTTCCAAGAACTTCGGATAAGCAACCTTAGCAACATCGGTATCGCCGTAGTTTTGCTTATCACGGGAGGTATAGTCATTCATTGCTTGCTTTAAGGCTGTGGCAATGCCTACATAGTCAACGACAAGTCCGCCTTCTTTGTCTCTGAACACACGGTTTACACGGGCGATTGCCTGCATAAGATTGTGTCCGGACATAGGCTTGTAAACATACATTGTGGCAAGAGACGGCACATCAAATCCAGTCAGCCACATATCCACGACAATAGCGATTTTCAAAGGACTGTTATTGTCCTTAAATTTCTTTGCGAGCTCGTCCTTATGGTGCTTGTTTCCGATAATCTGTCGCCATTCTTCCGGGTCATTATTACCGGAGGTCATAACGACTGCCACTTTTTCCGTCCATGCAGGGCGAAGCTCCAAGATACGCTTGTAAATCTTCATAGCGATAGGGCGGGAATACGCAACAATCATCGCCTTACCGGTCAACAGGTTTTCACGGTTATTCTCGTAATGGTCGAGAATATCGCAAACCAAAGAATTGATTGTGTTATCGTTTCCGAGAACGGCTTCCATTTGTCCAAGCTCACGCTTGCTCTTTTCAATGACTTCCTCATCTGCATTGGCTGCCATAATGTCATACTCGGCGTCAATCAACTTCAAGGTTGCTTCATCAAGGTTGAGCTTAATTACACGGCTCTCATAGTAAACCGGGCGTGTAGCACCGTCCTCGACAGCCTGCGTCATATCGTAGATGTCAATGTAATCTCCGAATACTTCACGGGTGCTGCGGTCTTTGGAGGAGATAGGCGTACCTGTAAAGCCAATGTATGTAGCATTCGGTAAGGTGTTGCGGATAATACGAGCTGTGCCGATAACACGCTTGGCAACATCTTCGCCTTCTTCGTTCTTAGTAATCTTTATTTTCTCGGCGAGTCCGTATTGACCTCTATGTGCTTCGTCAGCCATAACAATGATATTGTGGCGTTCAGACAGAGGTTCGTGGGATTCCTCAAACTTTTGCATTGTGGTAAAGATAATGCCGTTTGCCTGTCTGCCGGCGAGCAGAGATTTCAAGTGTTCACGGCTTTCTGCGTGCATAGGCTCTTGTCTTAAAAAGTCCTTGCACTTTGCAAACTGTCCGTAGAGCTGGTCGTCAAGGTCATTTCTGTCGGTCAGCACCACGATTGTCGGGCTGTCTAAGGCTTCCTGCAACAAATGGGCATAAAACACCATAGAAAGCGATTTTCCGCTTCCTTGTGTATGCCAGAACACACCGCCTTTACCGTCGGTAACGGTAGCGTGTTTTGTGGACTCAATCGCTTTTCTTACCGCAAAATACTGATGGTAGCCGGCAAGAATTTTGAATGTATTGATACCCTCATTAGAGAAACAAATAAAGTTCTCTATAATATCGAGCAATCTTTCTTTTTGGAACATACCCTCAAAGAAAGTGTCAAACTGAGCATATTGTGTGTTTTCATAGTTGCCGTTTTTGGTTTTCCACTCCATAAAGCGGTCTTCACCGGAGGTGATCGTACCCGCTTTGGAGGTTAACTGGTCGCTCATAACACAGATAGCGTTGTAAATGAACATAGACGGGATTTCCTGCATATAGTTACGGAGTTGCCTGTACGCTTCGGAATCGTCCGTTTCTTCACGGGAAGGAGATTTAAGCTCAACCAAAACAACAGGCAAGCCGTTCAAAAAGAGAATTACATCCGGGCGTTTATTGCTGTTCTCAATGAAAGTCCATTGATTGGCAACGATAAAGGAGTTGTTGTCGGGATTTTTATAGTCAACAAGATAGACGATAGAGGAACGCTCCTCGCCGCCAACAAAAAATCTTACAGGGATACCGTTTTGCAGATAGTCCATAAAAACTGCGTTTTTCTGCACAAGCTCTCCGTTTTCAAAGTTTTTCAGTTTGAACAAAGCGTCCTGAATGGCGTCATCAGGCAGACCTCTGTTCAAACGATACAGAGAGTCAAGCAATACTTCCTCATATAACGGGCTGTAAAAATCCCTTTCAATATCGGGACCGTATGCGTACTCGTATCCCAAATCGTTTCTAAATAGCTCGATTACTGAATTTTCATAATCGGCTTCGGTATATAATCCCGGCATAAATCTCTCTCCTTTACAGATTTATCATAATATAATTCTCAATTTTTGTGGTCTCCCGGCAGGCGACATATTGTAAACAATAATTTAGAGCAGCAAGCTAAGGCTCTTTATAAAGATTGGTTTTTTGATTTCACTCCGTTTTCAACCGACGGCAATCTACCTGATGGCTGGCGACTTGGTACTGTCAGCGATATTATTCAGCTTCACGACTCTAAGCGAGTTCCTCTTTCGGGTGCAGAAAGAGACAAGATGGCGAAGATTTACCCTTATTACGGGGCTACGTCAGTGATGGATTATGTTGACAACTATCTTTTTGATGGTATTTATCTTTTGCTTGGAGAAGATGGCACGGTCGTGGATAGTTTAGGTTTTCCAATTCTCCAATATGTCTATGGACAGTTTTGGGTCAACAATCACGCTCACATCATAACAGGTAAAGAGGGCTTCTCGGTTGAAGAACTGTATTTATTTTTCAGTTTGACAAATATTAAATCAATCGTTACCGGAGCTGTTCAGCCAAAGGTTAGCCAACAAAACCTAAAGAAAGTTCCTGCTATCATACCAAGTAAGGACGCTTTGAGTGCCTTTGGTGAGCTAATTCAACCAATTTTTTCTCAAATCCGTAACTTGAGAGATGAAAATGCCCGGTTAGCTGACCTAAGAGATACTCTTTTACCTAAATTGATGTCCGGCGAGCTTGATGTCTCCGACATTGACCTCTAAGCA
>CALWNV010000015.1 GCA_944382895.1 uncultured Clostridia bacterium
GAATATCTTTTTTTTTACAAGACTTTTAACGGAATTAATCCGGTAGTGCGGAATCTTATGAAGCGTTTTATCTGTGACGAGGTTGCTAAGCGCGGGGCTACTGTTGTGTTGACTTCACATAATCTGAGAGAACTTGAAGATATATGCGACCATTTAGGGATTCTTTTTAAGGGCGGGATATTGTTTGAAGGAGATGTAAACAACATAAAAACAGGTATATGCAAAGTTCAGGTGGCTTTCCCCCTTCCTATCGATAAGGTTGATCTTTCCGGGCTTGAAATAATGAACAGATCTTCTGTGGGAAGTGTTTATACTTTTATTGTAAAAGGTGATATCGAGGCGACTACTACGTATTTGAAAAAACTTTCCCCGGTACTTTTAGATGTTGTAGGACTTACGCTTGAAGAAGTGTTCATATATGAAATGGAGGTGTTGGGTTATGCGTTCCCTGAACTCGGTATTTAACGGAAAATATTTTGTTTGCTCTCTTTTGCGTATACTTCCGTATGGCGGTATAATGGCAGCTGTTATAGCTTTTTTTGATGCACTTTTTTTCGGGCTGAGCAATGTTCTCGCGGTCAAAAGCGGGCTTGCGCCGTCTTCTCTCAGCGGCTGCGCGCCGTTTTTCATGATTGTATTTCCTGTATTGCTTTCTCTTGCTCTTTATAATTTTTTACATAAACAGAAAAAATCCGATTTTTACGGGGCTGTCCCTGTAAGCCGTATATCTTTGTTTTTGACCAATATTGCGGTAGGTGTTACGTTGATTGCCGGAATTTTGCTTATCAATGCTGCTTCAATGGCTGTTATTATCAAAATATCGTATCCCGGAGCGGCGGCGGCTTTTCAGGCGTATCTGTATTCATTTTTTTCAATGCTTGCCGGGTGGCTTGCGGTGTTTGGTATAGCGTCATTTTGTGCTACCCTGTCGGGAGGGATAGTGTCAACGCTGTTATTGACTGTTATAATTCTTTATATTCCGACGGCTTTCGCGATTGTATTTCAGTTTCCGATAATTAACGCCGTTAGTGCCTCGTCTTATATAGCAGGGGATATAATATCTATAAACCCCTTATATAATAAACTTTTTTTGTTTCCGTCGTTTTACTCGGACATGGGTTTTCTTTCGCTTGCTTTTGGTGGAAGTTCTGTCAATGAATATACCCAGATATGGAGGATCGCATATAACTTTATACTGTTTTTGTTGTTTACAGCGGGCGGTATGATATCAATGCGTTTTCGTCCTTTTGAAACTGCGGGAAGACCATTTGTAAAAGAAATATTAACTGATGTTTCCCTTGCGTTGCTGTTTTTCCCGTTTGCCTTTTTTTCTTTATATTTTATAAATGAAACGTTTATAATAACCGGAATGGTAATTGTTTTATTTTTTGTGGCGGCCATTATTGTCAGAAAAGGTTTCGGGAAGATATGGCGATCTGCGATTTCTTTCGCGGTCTGCGCAATACTTGCAGTATCGGCTTATTTTATACTTGACAGTATCAGAAACTATAATAACGAGATCCGCCCTTATGTTGTAAAAGAGAATATTTCCGATATCGAAAAAGCGGAAATATATATGGCGCCTCTTGATGTAGTGGGTGAAAAGTGCATACCTGTAGAAATCCCAGGTGATGTTTTCAGAGATATCATATCAGTAAGTTCATATGAATCAGTTGCTGATTTTCCTTATAATGCCCAGAATGAAAAAATAGTGCTGCAAACTAACGAAGGAAGAACTTATTCAGTTGAGCTTTCGGTCAATAATGCGGGAAAAGAGATACTGTATTCGTATATAGAAAAAAATCCCGAACTGGTCTCTAAACTGGAATCTATCGCAAAACGCCCGATATTATGCACGAGCGTTGTCGCAGCTGAAAAAGGCGTGAGAATAAAAGCTCTTGACGGTGAAAAACTTGAGCGTTTAATTTCTGAAAGACAAGGCCTTACTATTTCGGAACGATATGCACGAGTAAAAGATTTTGAATCAATGTTCAATCTTAATTACAGCGACACTCTGTTGGATATTTTAGTTAATAATTATATGTCGGTTTTCAATTCCTATACCGGAGTGATCAATTATCGATATATAGCCGGCAACTATTTTTATGATTGTTGCTCGTTCAGCGATATTGAAATGGATGTTGAAACGGTAAGAAAGATAGAAGATGTATTGAATAAAGGTATTGAGAATTGGAAAGATGCTTCATTGATTTCTTTTTACGCTTCGTATATCGGTGATAAACGTTTTGATAACGAGTTGCAAAATGAGATGTATGTTTCTTCTATTAGCAGTGCCTTGGAGTCATATTCCTATCAGATATTTGAAGATATAAAAAATGCAGAGAGCCGATATGGCAATGTTGATGAGCTTATATGTCTTAATTTAACCTTGCAGATGCGTGGGAAAATGTCTCCGGTAAATGTTGTGCTGTTTGTTGATTATAATGATTTTATAGAAAAGTATGTCGATATGTTTTTGGATGATATTTCTCAGAGATTTAACAGTTTTTCGGATTTTCTTAAAGGATGTGATATTGTGAAGGAGACTCCGGGTGAAGACAATGAACATTATATAATATCGGATGCTGAAGGTTTGATTAATTTTATAATGGAAAATCCGGATATCGTGATTTCATATAAAAACACAGAGGTTTTTCTGACATATGGCGGATACCGAATATCATGGATTCCTGAGGTTTGTCTCAAGGCAGACCCTCAAATCGAAAAATATATTGAACCTATTGATGAAAGTTATTATTCCTCAGAAAAGGGCTAATAAAATGAAAGCTGTTAAAAATAGAAAGATTTTTATCTTCACTGTACTGGCGTCGTTAATTATTGCTATTGCAGACGTTATTGTTTTCATATTTATACAAAAACCCGATCCCACCGGAGGCTTTAATGCCGAGGTGCTGTCGGGCTTTGCCCGTTATGTCATGGTCCTTTTGCCGGTAGTTCTTTCTTTTGTAATAACAGGTCAAAGATCCGATCCCGAAAGATATGTGAAAAATTTTCTTTATGGTATTTGTTCAATAGCAATAATTCTTTTTATAAATCTGATATCTATGATGTTAATCGTAAAAGTTGTATATCCGGAAGCGGTTACGGTCCCGGCGGCTTATATATATTCATTTTTTTCAATGCTTGCAGGATTTTCCGCTGTTTATTCGGCCTCTCTCATAGCAGCGTCGCTTTTCGATAATGTTGTGAAGAGATTGACTCTTTTGTTCCTTGTCTTATTTTTACCGACTTTGTTAGTACTTATTTTTCAATTCCCAGTTTACGAATATCTGACTATGTTTTCTTCTGCAGACGGCGGAACAGTAACTATAAATGCTGCCGCGTCCGGAGGGTTGTTTACTTTTCCGTCGTTTTACACCTTCAGCGGAACAAATCTGTCTGTCTCTCAGATTTTTTCAGGGCCGACGGGCTTGACAAATATCAATAATATAGTATATAATTATATATTAGGAATTTTATTTTTTCTTGTGGGATTTTTTATTTCAAATAAAAGATTGAAGTTAGACGCGTATCCTCTTTGTACCGATATTCTTTGTGTGCTTGCGTTTTTCCCGGTCATGTTTGCTGCCGTTATCGCGTCAGGGGAAACTTTTCTTACGATAATCGCCGCGGTGTCGATGTATGCGGTTATTATATTCTTTAGAGGAAGAGCGGGAAAATTGTTGCGTAGCACGGTTACGTTTGTTATTTGTTCCGGTTTGGTTTTGATTACTTGTTTCAGCCTTGCCTCAGTTCGGAAGAACAATGTTGCTTTCGTAAAATATTCAGTTTCTGATATTTCGAAAATTGTTGCGCATGTTCCTTCTCCTCGGCTTATTTGTACGGACAACCGCCTGACTGGTTTTTATGAGGTCCCGATAACGGAGAAAAATGTTATATCCGCTGTATTATGTACGGATTTTTGTTATGACGATTCTCAGCGTGGGAATATGCCGTATGATTGTCTGAAGGTTACATTATATACTTTTGACGGGAAAGAATATGATGCGTTTTTTGACCTTACGCAAGATGCTGCTCGTACTCTTTACGCGTATATCGATTCTTCTCCTGCCTTGGTTGAAATGTTGGAACAACCTCTTCACAGCCCTGCGGTAGCTGCTTGTTTGCAGAATAATGCAGGTGATATTTCAATGTTTTCCGTTGACAGTATCCCGAGCAGCGTTTTCGGTGTAAATGAAAGTTCCTTTGATCTTCTTATGCAGACCGAGAAATTAGATAATGAGGTCTCTCCGAATATTACCAGGTATTATTACGGGCACGAATCTTATCTGGATCAGAATTATGAAACTTCAGTTGTCGCTGTGTATAGGTATATCAATGGAGGATATTATATTGAATATTTCCCTTATCCCGCTGAAGGAGGTAATGACTGATGTTCAATATTGATCTTCAAAGCCGAATCCCGGTCTGGGAACAAATCGTTAAAATGATTGAAAAATATATACAACTTGGAATACTGTCGCCTGGTGATAAGCTTCCGTCAGTTCGCGAACTTACTCAACAGATAGGAATAAATCCGAATACTGTTCAGAAAGCAATGAATGATTTGTCTATGAGGGGTATAATAATATCCGTAAGCGGTCGCGGTTCGTTTGTCAGCCGCGACGCGCGCGCAGTGCTTCTTGAAAAAGCGGAAAAACGATTACCTGAACTGTCAACTTTGATCAGTGAATTGCTTGTTTCAGG
Organism: uncultured Clostridia bacterium; assembly: GCA_944382895.1. GTDB lineage: Bacteria > Bacillota > Clostridia > Oscillospirales > UBA644 > QAKR01. The sequence continues at coordinate 4,708 of CALWNV010000015.1, forward strand.
CGTAAGTGTAGATGAAATCAAAAAAACAGTACAGGAAGCAGTAGAAAAAACAGAGGAATAAGTCTGTCCGGAAAGGGATGAGCTTTTGAAATCTAAAAAGTCAGTATTGAAAATTATCAATTACGCAATAGTAATTCTTTCAGCCGTAATTTTAGTATGTATTGTTTTATTTGTTGACGGGATTGAGAGTTTTATTGAAGTTTTCAGCCATACAAACTTTGCATGGCTTTTATGCGGTGCGTTATTGATGGTGTTATACTGGATTTTAGAGTCGTGCGCTTTACATGTTGCTGTTTTAAGTGTGCATAAACGTTTTTATTTTGGAAGAACGTTAAAGGCTACGATATTAGGTCAGTATTATAATTGTATAACTCCCTCCGCTTCCGGAGGGCAGCCTATGCAGGCGTATTATATGTATAATTCCGGCATGCCGGTGGGTTCCGCCTCTTCCGCTCTTTTGGTTCGATTTATAGTTTTTCAATGTGTCCTTACGGTTTATTCAGCCGTGATATTGATTTTCCGTTATCCGTTTTTTGCTGAAAAAATTCATGGTTTCAGTGCGCTTGTCTTTATTGGGTTTACCGTGAATACAGTTATTGTTCTTTTTATGCTCGGTGTTGCTTTTGCTCCTAAAACGGTTTTGCGTTTTTTCAGGTTCTGTGTAAGGGTTTTATCGAGAATAAGATTGATAAAGAACAAAAAAGAGATGCTTGACCGTGTAGAACTTGAGGTCGATAAGTTTTATATAAGCCTTAAAGCCATGAAATGTAATTTATGGGCGATAGTTAAAACGGCGATATTTTCTTTTTTGCAGATGACAGTCTATTTTCTTGTGCCTCTTTTTGTTATATATGCATTGGGTGTCAGTGCGGATCCATTTTTGGTGGTGTCATGCAGCGCTTGTGTACTTATGATTTCTTCTTTTGTACCTTTACCTGGTGCTGCCGGAGGCGCTGAAGGCAGTTTTTTGGTGTTTTTCGGCCTTTTTGATTTAGGCAATAAAATTTCAGCCGCTATATTACTTTGGAGGATACTTACGTTTTATATGCCGATAATCGTCGGTATGTTTTTTGCTCAGAAGATAGGAGGCGCCCGTGAAAGAGAAGAGAAGGCGAGACTTCTTAAAGAGAAAATGAAGGAAAATATGATTGAGGAGATTGAGGCAGGCAATGATAATTGATACGCACACACATATATATCCGGAAAAGATAGCAAAAAAAGCTACGGAAGCGATAGGAACTTTTTATGATATTCCCATGCAGAACATAGGCACTGTAGACGTTCTTTTACGGGAACTTGATGATGCAGGCGTTTCTAAAGCTTTTATTTTAAGTACAGCCACCACTCCGGCGCAGGTTCGTCATGTTAATGAATATGTCATATCTGTTAAAGACTCATATCCCGAAAAATTTGTGGCTTTTGGAACAGTTCACCCAGATATGGATGAGCCCGAGCAGGAAATGGATTATATAAAGGGGAAAGGAGTTTTAGGACTTAAGTTTCATAATGATTTTCTTAAAATAGCTGTGGATGATAAAAGGATGGATAGGATTTATGACTATGCTTCATATTTAAGGATTCCTATAATTTTTCATGCCGGAGATGTTCGTTATGGTTTTACAAATCCACTGAAATTTCTCAATATCATAAAGAGATTCCCCGAATTGATTGGAGTTGCCGCACATTTTGGTGGTTACAGTGAGTGGACGGACGCATATGAATATTTGTGCGGAACAAATTTTTGGTTTGATACATCCAGTTCGTTTTTTAAAATAGACAGAGACCTTGCGAAAAAAATAATTTTTAAGCACGGAGTAGATAAAATTTTTTTTGCTTCTGATTTTCCTATGTGGAGACCTTCTGATGAACTTAAATATTTTTTTGAATTAGGATTTCCGGATGATATAAATGAAAAAATCCTGTATAAAAACGCAGAAAATTTTATTTCCGACCTGAATTGACATTATTCTATATTGAAAAATGCTACACTATATGTGTAGCATCTTTTTTATTTTTTAGAAACTGGAAGTGCGATGGATGAAACGAAAAATTCTTTTACTCAGGGTTTTGGTATCAACGCTTGTCGTATTGTTGTATGTGGGCAGCGCCGTCTTTTTTTCTTTGCCTGAAACAAAAGATAAAAATTCTGATTCTGTTGAAACCGATTTAACGGTGGATGAGAATAATAATGCAGACGAGACTAAACCTCAAGAAGAAAACACGGCGCAGGATGAGAACATTATGCAATATGAAAGCGAGGATATCCGTGACGGGGTTACTCCTCCGAGAGAGCTATATGATTTGCCTATTCCTTCTGTTACGCGCAGTGAAGAGACGAGTATGGTGTCGTTAAAAAAAACCGACAGACAGCCATATTCATATTTTGACAATTCGCTTTTTATAGGTGACAGCGTTGGGGTCGGTCTGCAGAATTATGTAACCGAAAAACGGAAAAGCGATGATTCGTTTATGGGTACAGCCAGATTTTTGTGTATAGGTAATTACAGTGTACATGAGGCGATACGCAGTCCGGATGATTCAAAAAGCATACACCGAGCGGTTAACGGTGTAAAAAAACCTCCTGCATATTTTGTAAGTGAGAATGATATCACAAAAGTTTTTATATGTTTGGGGCTCAATGATGTTGCGTTATATACTGAAGATGAATTTATTGATAAATATCTTATTCTTATTTCAGATATAAGAGACGCGGCGCCTGAAGTCCAAATTATTATACAAAGTATAACACCTATTACTCTTTACGGTGAGCGTAAAGCTCTTTATAATGCCAAAATAGATTCGTATAACGAAGCTCTTGCCGAAGCGTCCGCTGCGAACGGATGTTTTTTTGCAGATATAGCAATGGTGTTTAAGGATAAAGCCGGATACCTTGCGTCTCAGCTTTCTTCAGATGATTATTGCCATCTTGAAAACGAGGCGTACGGTATATGGGTAGAATATCTTTTGACACATGCGGTAGGGGCATGATTTCTGGTGATTAGGCAGGGAGGTGAGAAAAGATGAAAAAAATAATATGGTTGTTGATTCCGTTTTTACTTTTATGCGCGTGTTCCGGCTCTTCTGATACAACAGAGTTGTCTGCTCTTCAGGCACAATTGCCTGATCTTGATAAAAATGAAAATTTTATAAAACTTTCAGTTATGGAAGCGCTGAATTATTTTAGTTTTCGTGAGGAAGATGTTGAAGAAGCTCTTATATATATCAGTAAAGATGGAATAAAAGCAGATGAAGTAGTTGTTGTAAAAGCTGTTGATGCGGAGGCTGCGACACGTGTGTTTACTGCTCTTCGGGACAGATTTGAGGAAAAGAAAAATTCATTCAGGGATTACATACCGCTTGAATATGAGAAGATATGCCGTTCAAGTGTCAAGCAAAGCGGGCTTTACTGCTATTACGTCATATCTGATATGAAAGACACATATGAATCTGTTTTTAATGCTGCGTTTACATAAAAAAACAGTGGATCAGCGCCTCTCAGTTTTCTGAGAAGGCGCTGTTTTTATACATCTATTCTATTGACAAAGTTTTTTGAAAATAGTATAATACATAGGGGTGTAAAAATGGATTCGATGTCTTTTATTTGGGAAGGTTCGAGGGTTTTTGAGGAAACGGTTTTACCTTTGCGTATAAAAGGGCCTGTCAGACGCAGGCTTTTATTCCCTGTGTCAGAAATCTTACAGGTTACTTCCTATGACAAAAAAACAATTTTTGAAGAAAATAAAGACTTTTATATAAAAGACGGGGACTTTGTTGTTTCTGAAAATACTTCAATGAATATTATGCCGTATTCAGTTTATAATTTCCCTGAAAAGCCTCAGACAGACCCGATACCGTGTAAAACCGGCGGATACCTTTTTTTTACTGAGGGTACTTATATAGTGGATAGGCAATATCGTATAACATATAAACATGATCCTTCTGATTTTTATGTGCCGGAAAAACAACCCGATAAACTTCCGCGGTTTAAGAAAAAACTCAATGACGGAAGTCCGGTTACGATCGGTGTTTTCGGTGACAGTATAGCAGTAGGATGTAATTCAAGCAAAATCCTCGGTATAGAGCCTTTTTCGGAGCCCTGGCCGATACAGCTTGCCATGGCTATACAAAAGAAATATAAAAGCGAAGTCTCTTTGATAAACCGTTCTCAGGGAGGGACAACTTCGGGCTGGGGCGCGGAAAATGTAAAGGCTATGCTGGGAGGCTGCGATATAGATCTTGCAATAATAAATTTCGGCATGAATGACGGTGTCGGGGTCTCGGTTGAAAGATATATTGAAAATCTACGTTTAATAGCGAATATTTTGAAAAAAGAATGTTATGGGTGTGAGATCGTGTTTATTTCACCGTCACAACCGAATCCTCTTGTGGATGATGCCCAATATCACCGTGACCGTACTCCTTTTATGTATTTTCTCGCGGATGAGTTTGGAGATTCTGTCGCGATAGCTCCGATGAACGAGCTGCATAATAAAATTCTGTTGCGTAAGGATTATTATGATATGACGGCCAATAATATAAATCATCCTAATGATTTTCTGGCTTCTGTATACGGACAGCTTGTATTTTATACGATAACACCGTGAGTATGATAATTTTGGCACCTCTTGCCGGAGTCACTGACAGAGCGTTTAGGAATGTTTGCCGATACTATGGGGCGGACTTTGCTACAACGGAAATGGTCAGTGCCAAAGGGATATATTATAAAGACAAAAAATCTTCTGAGCTTATGGATATTTCCTCCGATAACGGTGCGGCGGCCATACAGCTTTTCGGGTCGGAGCCTGAGGTGATGGAGTATGCTGTTACCGAGGCGATGAAACGTAATCCGTTTTCAATTGATATAAATATGGGATGTCCTGTTCCCAAAATTGTAGGGAATGGTGACGGAAGCGCATTGATGAAAGACATAAAAAGAGCTGAAAAGGTGATACACGCAGCTGTTCGCGCAAGTTCTGTCCCTGTAAGCGTGAAATTCAGAAGCGGGTTTGATGATAAAAGTATAAACGCGGTTGAGTTTGCCCAAATGTGCGAAGGCGCAGGTGCGTACTCGGTATGTGTGCATGGCCGCACACGAGAACAGTTTTATTCCGGGAATGCTGATTATGAAATAATAGCTAAAGTAAAATCGTCGGTGAAAATACCTGTAACAGGGAATGGTGATATTTTCTCTCCGCAGGACGCTAAAAGAATGTTTGACGAGACCGGCTGTGATAATGTGGCTGTTGCCCGCGGTGCTTTAGGTAACCCGTTTATTTTTACTCAGATAAAGCAGTATTTGAAATACGGAGAGTACCGTTCTGTAACAGTATCCGAAAAATTGGATACCGTTCTTTTACAGGCACGTCTTATGCTTGAATACAAATCGGAACGGATAACGGTTTTGGAGATGCGTAAACATTTTGCATGGTATGTTAAGGGTATACCTTGCGCAGCATATTATAAAACACGTATATTCGGTGCGGAAAATATACTACAGCTTGAAAATATTGCCGCGGAAATAAAACAGCGAAATATATGAGCTGTTCCGGGAAAGTGGTTTTAATGATGTCAGACAGTGAAAAGATAAAAAAATATATAATACAGAATGAAAAGGATGTTTTCTGTACGGTATATTCAGTTATCCGCACACATTCTGCCGAAAGTGTAGCGGTCAAGGCTTTTGCCGAAATGTGCGGAGAAAATCTTTTCCCTGACGATGCTGCCTGTTTTTCGTATCGTATTGCGCACGATGTTTATGCAGATATGAGTACAGATGAAGAACATCATAATAATAGTTTTTTGTCTGAAGAAGCCGGGAATGCTGTAAGTCCTGACGATGTCAATGATGCTCTTGCGGCGTTACCTGTTGAAACAGGTGAAATAGTCTGTTTATGTGATATGTTCGGGTATGGTAAAGATAGGGTATCTGCTATTACTGGTCTTTCACCTGACGCGGTAGAAGCTCGTCTCGATAAAGGGCGAAAAAGTCTTAAAAGTGTATTGATGCGCAAATGGGGTCTTCGCACGTCCGGCGCGGAAAACCTCTCCAAGACATGTTCAGAAATGTCAGAGTATATAAATGATATAATAGACGGAGCTGCGTCGGACGAGACTCGTGATATGTTTTTTGAGCATACATTTTCTTGTGAAAAATGCCGTAAAGAATATGATATTTCTCTGATGCTTCATGACGCGGTCACGGAAGTGGCCCCTGTTCCAAGTGAAAATTTTGTGGAAAACTCTTTTGCTGCCGCAGAAACTTTTTCTGTAGAGAAAAGGCCTTTAACGCGTAAAAAAAATTTGCGTGCGATTGTTTTTGCAATTATCGCGGTTTTGATGATATCAGGAACTGTTGTCGGAGTGGCTGTATCGGGAAATATTGAGCGGAATACAGACTCCGGGATTGTAAATAAAAGTGATGAAGATATAATAAACGAATTTATTGTATCACTTACAAATGATAAGAATAAACGGAAAGATTCGTGGACAGTATCGGAATTCTTGGCTACAGCCGGGATCCAGGATAACGATTATGACTATGTAGCTTTTTTTGAACTTACAAATGATACTCCTTTGGGTGCTTCCTCGTTTGTTGAATATGTTCCCGGCAGTATAAAAAATAACGGAGTTGCTTTATATACTTCGTCGTTGTCTGTCTCAGAGCTTTTTTCTATATGTTCTGATCATATAATCAATGCCTGCGCCCTGAAAACGGAAGAAGGATCAAAAGGTATCGTGTTGGTAAGAAATTGGAATTGAAAATATATTTAGACGGGTGTTGTTATGAAAATAGGGTTTACAATTCGTCAGGCGGCAGCAAAAGACGCACATAAAATATGTGAGTTACTGTATGCTATTGCTGATGTTCACGCAAAGTTGAGACCTGATTTATTTAAGCCTTCCGCAAGTAAATACAGTATTGAAGAGCTCCGTGAAAAATTTTTACGGGAAGATGAACGGGTTTTCGTGTGCGTTGATCCAAATGACGAAGTCGTGGGGTATGTCTTTTGCGCTGTAATAGAAAAAGAAGAAAACAATGTGCGGACGAAGGTAAAAACACTGTATGTAGATGATTTATGTGTTGATGAAAACTACAGAGGGCAGGGAATCGCGACAGAGTTGATGAATAAGGCATTGTTTTTTGCAAAAGAAGTAGGATGTTATAATTTCACTCTCAATGTGTGGGTGGGGAATACCGCGGCGGAGCGTTTTTATGAGAAATTCGGTCTTAGAGCACAGTGTACACATTTGGAGATGATTCTGTAAAAAATATATATTAAAAAAAATTTACTTAATATCTCTTTTTAATATACATTTTATATGTTATAGTATTATTAAGATTTTGTTTCGGGCGGAGTAAACGCCCGCTGTTGTCATATCATACCGTAAGCAGTAATTAACGGCTTGACGGAATATAAGATAAAAACAGGAAAGGAAACGTATGAGGAAAACAAAGATCGTCTGTACTCTCGGGCCCTCGTCAAACAGTCCGGAAAAGATAAGGTCTCTTATCCATGCGGGAATGGATGTTGCGCGTTTTAATTTTTCCCATTCCACACATAAGGAACATAAAGAGCTTTTTGATACGTTTGTGGCGGTTCGCGATGAGATAGGGAAGCCGGTTGCCGCGCTTCTTGATACAAAAGGTCCGGAGATTCGGTTGAGGAGATTTCGCGAAGGTTCCGCTGAACTTAAGCCCGGAGACAGTTTTATTCTTACAACTGATGATATTGAGGGAGATAATACCCGTTGTTCGATAACATATTCCGGACTGCCGGGAGATGTTTCCGTAAATTCAAAGATCCTTATAGATGACGGACTGATTGAACTTAAAGTTGAAAAAGTTACCGCTAATAATATTTTTTGTCGGGTAATAAACGGGGGTACGGTCAGCGATAAAAAAGGGATAAACGTACCTGATGTCCGTCTTTCATTGCCTTTTATAAGCGAGCAGGACAGAAGCGATATTATTTTCGGGGTCAAGACCGGATTTGATTTTATTGCGGCTTCTTTTACCCGCTCGGCAAGGGATATCGTTGAGATACGTGAAATATTAGAGAGCGAAAACAATCACGACATTAAAATAATCGCAAAAATAGAGAATATGGAGGGTGTCAGAAATGCCGATGAAATAATACGGGTGGCTGACGGGATCATGGTTGCCCGCGGCGATCTTGGCGTTGAGATACCGCTTGAAGATATACCGGTCATTCAGAAAAAGCTTATCCAGAAAGTATATAAAGCCGGGAAACAGTCGATTACGGCAACTCAGATGCTTGACAGCATGATAAAGAATCCGAGACCAACACGTGCTGAGGCGACAGATGTCGCAAACGCCATATATGACGGAACATCAGCCATAATGTTATCCGGAGAGACCGCTATGGGGGAATATCCTGTTGAAGCTGTTATGACAATGGCCCGTATTGCGGAACGTACGGAGCAGGATATAGATTATGCGAAAATTTTAAGAGGCAGGACTTTCCCTGAGGGATTTGATGTTACAAACGCCATTTCACATGCCACATGCACTACGGCGCATGATTTGAATGCCGCAGCTATAATTACCGTTACAAAGTCCGGTCAGACCGCAAAAGAGATTTCAAAATTCAGACCTCAGTCCCCTATAATAGCGTTTTCGCCTTCCGAACGAGTGTGCCGACAGATGAATATGTCATGGGGCGTTGTTCCGCTCACATTGAGCGAAGTGGATAATACTGATGATCTTTTCAGCAACAGTGTTGAAAAAGCTCAAAATGCAGGGCTTTTACATAGCGGAGATCTTGTTGTGATAACAGCCGGTGTTCCTTTACGTATATCGGGCACCACGAATCTTCTGAAGGTTCATATAGTAGGTAAGATACTTGTATCGGGTAATGGTGTAAATAAAAAATCTGTTTGTGCGAAATTGTGTGTATGTAAGACAGAGAAGGAAGTTTTTGAAAAATTTGAAGATGGAGATATACTTGTTGTTCCTCAGACATCAAACTCTATGATGGATGTTCTTAAACGTTCATCTGGGATTGTTGCGGAACAGGACGGACTTAATTCACACGCCGCGATAGTTGGTCTTACTCTTGACATCCCGGTAATTGTCGGGGCTGTTAACGCTACGCAGATACTGAAAACAGGCGTTACCGTCAACCTTGATGCGACGAGCGCTACGGTATGCAGTGTGGGCTCGGAACGGAAACAATAATCCGGATACAATATGGTTTTACGGGTTTTGTCTAAACCTTAAAAATTATAGAAAACAGATACCCCCCTGCCATAAGCGGCAGGGGGGTATCTGTTGGAAGTTATATTCTTTTTACGCTAAAAATTTCATCAAGCATTTTTACTGCGTTTGTATAATCTTCCTCAGAGATTAGACACGAAATAGAGGTTTCTGATGTAGTTATCAGTTTTATGCGTACACCGTATTTTTTGAAAGCGGTAAATATTGTGGCGGAAACTCCCCATATATTGCGCATTTTTTCGCCTTCAAATGTAAAGATAACGTTTCCTGCGTTTACGTCTGTTCTGATATCCTCAAATTTTTCTTTGATCTTTCCTATTGTTTTGAGAACAGAAGACATGTCAGAGTCTTTTGCGGAAAAAGAGACAGATGCAGTTGTTGATAAAGAATATGTCAGTGAGATCATATCAACATTTATTTCTTCTTCTGCCAGATACGTAAACAGTTCAGCAACAGCTTCAGTAGTATTCGGAAGATTATATATAGAGACAAGGGTAATTTCGTTTTGTGTAGCTATGTTTGAAATAAATTCTTTTATATTAAGGTTCATTATTTCCCAAGCCTTTCTTTTATCAATTCTTTCATTGAATATATCCCCGACTGTTTTCCCATAATGAATTTTGCAGCTTCAAGTGCTCCGTTGGCAAATATCCTTCGGGACATTGCGGTGTGTGATAAAGTTATTATCTCATCATCGCCGGCAAATAACACATCGTGTTCTCCTACTATCGTTCCACCTCGAATCGAGGAAAACCCTATGTCGGTTTTTTCACGTTTTTTCCTTACTGCGTGGCGGTCGTATATGTAATTAAAATCTTCATCTACACTTTCTCTAATGGTATCAGCAAGCATTATCGCTGTTCCGGAAGGCGCGTCAAGTTTGCGATTATGGTGTTTTTCGATTATTTCGATATCAAATGATTTATATAATACCGGCGCGATTTGTTTTAAAAGTTCACATATCAGATTTATTCCCATAGACATATTTGCAGAGACAAAAACAGGCACTGTTTCTGACAATATTAAGATATGTTTTTTATCTTCATCGGAAAGTCCGGTTGTGGCTATGACAGCTGGGACTTTGTATTTTGCCGCGTAGCTTAAAACATCTCCGAGAAGAGACGGGTTTGAAAAATCTATCAGACAATCCACAGGGAAAGTAACGTTTTCAAGCGTACGGAATATTGTGAGGTTTTCATCGTTTCCGGCAATATCAACTCCCGCGGCAATTTCAATGTCGTCATATGTTTTTATGCAGTCCCGTAGGGTTTTGCCCATGAAACCACATGCACCGGTGATAAGTATTTTTTTCATATTTAAACTTCCTTATACTTTTATCAGAATCCATAACTACGTAAAACTGCTTTGAGTTTTTGAAAATTTTCGGGCGACATATCTGTAAGAGGAAGCCTGAGATGTCCTACATCCGTTCCTAAAATATTTTGTGCCGTCTTGACCGGTATAGGATTTGTTTCCATGAACAGAGCGTCAACAAGCTTTATCAGTTTTGTCTGGAGCGCCGCGCTCTCTCTTATTTTGCCTTTGAAGAAAAACTCGCATATATCATGGGTCTCCCGCGGCACAATGTTTGAAAGAACTGAAATAACGCCTTTAGCGCCTACGGAGAGCATAGGAGTGATCAAACCGTCTTCCCCTGAATAAACGTCAAGATCCTCGCCGCAGAGGTCTATTGTACGTATAGTTGAACATACATCTCCGTTCGCTTCTTTGACCGCGACTATATTTTCATGTTTCGAAAGTTCTTTATATGTTTCGGGTTTTATATTCATACCGGTTCTTGCTGGCACATTATAGAGTATCATCGGAATGTTTACTCTGTCCGCGATGTGGAAATAATGTGCTACAAGGCCTTTTTGTGTAGTTTTATTATAATAAGGGGTTACAACAAGGATAGCATCTGCTCCGGCTTTTGCTGCATATTCCGAAAGCTCCAGCGCATACGCTGTTTCATTGCTCCCCGTGCCTGCGATCACAGGAACTCTTCCCGCGACCTGTTCAACAGTATGTTTTATAAGTTCTTTGTGCTCATCATCAGTGAGAGTTGAGGCTTCACCTGTTGTTCCGCAAACTATTATGGCGTCTGTTTTGTTTTCGATTTGAAATTCAAGCATTTTATCATATACTTCGTAATTTATCTGGTCATTTTTTGTAAACGGTGTGGTAATTGCCACACCTGCGCCGGTAAAAACAGTTTTTTTAGTCATTTCTGCACCTCACGCTTTTTTGTGTTATTTGTGTTGGTTCGTTTGATGATATTCAATGAGTTTTTGCGCAATTTGTACAGCGTTTGTTGCCGCGCCTTTTCTTATATTGTCTGCAACTACCCAAAGGTTGATGCCGTTCTCAACACTGAAATCCCGTCTTATTCTTCCGACGTATACCTCGTCTGTCCCTTTAGCTTTACATGCCATTGGGTAAACGTTATTTTTAACATCATCCTCAACAATTATTCCTTCAAAATTTTCAAGAGTTTTTTTAACATCTTCAAGCTCAAAAGGATTATAGAATTCTACCGCGATGCTTTCACTGTGACAGTCGAATACAGGTACGCGAACTGTTGTTGCCGTGATTTTGAGTGAGTCGTCATGCAGGATTTTTCGTGTTTCATTTATCATTTTTATTTCTTCTTTTGTGTAGCCGTTATCAAGAAATACATCAATATGCGGCAGACAATTAGAAAATATCGGATGGGGAAATTTCTTCGGTTCCTGCCCGTTTATCCCGTTTTCAAGATCTTCATATCCGGCTCGCCCTGCGCCTGACACAGCCTGATAAGTTGAATAGATGATTCTTTTTATTTTATATTTGTCATGAAGCGGTTTTAACGCTACAACAGCCTGGATTGTTGAGCAGTTCGGGTTCGCGATAATACCTTTGTTCCAGAGAATGTCTTCCGGGTTTACCTCTGGAACAACAAGAGGCACTTCCGGATTCATACGCCATGCCGAACTGTTATCTATGACAACGCATCCGTGTTCAGCCGCTATCGGCGCAAATTTTTCGCTTGTTGATCCTCCTGCGGAAAATAACGCTATATCAAAGCCCTCGTCAAAACTGTGTTCGTCGAGAAGATTAAATTTATATTTTTTCCCGAAAAAGTCTACTTCTTTCCCAGCAGATCGTTCTGAAGAAAATAATTTATATTCCGCTTTTATTTTTCTTTCTTCAAGTACACGTAAAAAAGTTCTTCCCACCATGCCGGATGCGCCGACAACCGCAATTTTATAGCTTTTCATCAACTTTCTCCTCTACTATTATAATATACCCGCTGCCGGGTTCAGGTTCATTTTCACTTGTGTTGTTTAAGGATGATTTTATTTAACGCATATATAAATTTTATTCTTCAGACAAGAAAATAATACGATTAAGAAAATTTTCGTAAAAAATAAAAAGGAGTTTATAAAAAATTTATAGTAAAATAATACTGCCGCCAGACAGAGGCGGCAGACAAAAAACAACAGTTTTTTGTAGATAGCACTCTGCCGCATTTTACGGCAACAGTCGCAGCCCTATTAGGAAAACGACCGGATGGATTTTCTACCGAAAAAAATCCTCCTCGGCGTCGGCACCTTTCATATGCGGTCTGAGATTTCGGAAATCTATCACATACTACTTATTGACAACGCGCCTCTATCGTATTATAATATAGTATATCATATGTGTAAAAATTTGTCAACACCACAACTTGAATTTTTTGGGGTTTTTTATGCGTCTTTCCGATTTTTGGTATGATCTTCCTGAAGAGCTTATAGCACAGCGGCCATTGGAACATAGGGATCAGAGTCGTTTGATGTGCGTAGATAAAAAGACCGGTGAAATTTCTCACCGGCAATTTTGTGATATAGTGGAATATTTTTCTAAAGGCGACTGCCTTATACTTAATGACAGTCGCGTTATTCCCGCAAGGCTTTTCGGTAAAAGATTCGATACGGGGGCGCTGGTGGAAATTTTTTTACTTCGTCCGGCTGCGGAATCTGATGTCTGGGAATGCCTTGTAAAACCGGGGAAAAAAGCTAAAAAAGGCGTTGTTTTATATATTTCTGATATCAGATGTGAAGTTATAGGGGTTGAGGAAGACGGGAATCGTATTATAAAGTTTTCCTGCGATACGGATGTAACTTCACGTCTCAAACAACTTGGAGAAGTCCCGCTTCCCCCGTATATACATGAAAAACTTGAGGATTCCGAGAGATATCAGACTGTATATTCCAGGTTTGAAGGTTCTGTCGCCGCTCCGACAGCCGGGCTTCATTTTACAAAAGATCTTTTAAGAAAAATCGAAGGCAAAGGTGTTAATATAGGGTATGTCACGCTTCATGTTGGACTGGGTACCTTCCGTCCGGTGAAGGAACAAAACCCTGAAAAACATAAAATGCATACGGAAAGATATATTTTACCTGAAAGTACCGCAAAGCTTGTGAATGAAACCATTCGAAACGGGAAAAACGTTTTTGCTTGCGGGACGACGTCTGTACGCGTGCTTGAGACGGCGGCTGTAAAGGGTATACCGCTTATCGCGGGTGCCGGGGATACTGATATATTTATTTATCCTCCGTATAAATATAAAGCAGTAGATAAGCTTATAACTAATTTTCATTTGCCGGAGAGCACTCTTATAATGCTTGTTTCTGCGTTTGCATCGCGCGATATTGTTATGAACGCATATGCGCAGGCGGTTAAGGAAAAGTATCGTTTTTTTTCGTTCGGGGATGCTTCTTTGTGGTATTGAAAAAGTGAGGGATAGAGGTATGTCATATACATTGATCAGACAGGAGGGACGGGCACGGCTCGGTGAGTTTACAACCGTTCATGGAACGGTCAAAACTCCGGTGTTTATGAATGTTGCGACAGCAGCAGCCGTTAAAGGCGCTGTTTCGGCGTTTGATTTAGATGAAATAGGTTGTCAGGTGATGCTTTGTAACACATATCATTTGCATGTGCGTCCCGGAGATGAGGTTGTGCGTAAAGCGGGAGGGGTGCATAAATTTACAGGTTGGAGTAAGCCTGTGCTTACAGACAGCGGTGGTTTTCAGGTTTTTTCTCTTTCTGTTTTGCGGCGGATAACTGAGGAAGGCGTTACGTTTGCGTCTCATGTGGACGGCCGGCGCATATTCATGGGACCGGAGGAAAGTATGAGAATTCAATCTAATCTCGGTTCAACGATAGCAATGGCTTTTGACGAATGTATAGAAAATCCTGCCGAATATGATTATGTAAAACAATCATGTGAGAGGACATACCGGTGGCTGGTTCGCTGTAAAAATGAGCTGGATAAACTGAATCTGTCAACAGCGGTGAATCCTGATCAGATGCTTTGGGGAATAAATCAGGGTGGCACATATACGGATCTTCGGCGCGAACATATGAAAAATATTGCGGATCTTGATCTTCCGGGTTACGCTATAGGCGGTCTCGCTGTGGGGGAGGAGACTTCGGTGATGTATGAAATAATAGAAAGTGTTGAGCCTTTTATGCCTTCTGACCGACCTCGATATTTGATGGGGGTAGGGACCCCGGTTAACATTTTGGAAGCGGTTTACCGTGGAATTGATTTTTTTGACTGTGTTATGCCTTCGAGAAATGCGCGGCATGGACATCTTTTTACATCAAAAGGAATAATAAATATAAACAATGAAAAATACGCTTCCGATTTCAGCCCTGTTGATGCGGAGTGTTCATGCGCTGTCTGTCAGCGTCATTCTCGTGCATATATACGGCATCTTTTGAAGGTGGGTGAGATGTTAGGGATGCGTCTTGCTGTAATGCATAATTTATATTTTTATAATGATCTTATGTCTAAGATACGGCAGAGTTTGCAAAACGGATCATTTGAGGCCTTTTATATGAGAGAAAGAGAAATCCTGGGCCGTAGAATATAGAAAATTTACGAAATTTTCAAAAAGTACTTGAAATATACTTGTTATTGTTGTATAATAAAAAATATTAAATTTGGAGGAATACATGATATGAATTTCGGGCTTGTTTTTGCCAAGTTACCTGTTTTAACAGAATTCTTGATGGCTACCCAGACCAACGAAGACGGAACCGCTGTGGAATTGTCGACAGGGGAACAGTTCTTACAGGTTTTGATGACGGTTTTACCCATAGTTTTGGTAGCTGTTGCTTTCTGGTTTTTTCTTATACGTCCTCAAAAGAAAAAAGAGAAAGAAGACAAAATGATGCGTAACAGTATAGGTGTCGGTGACACTGTTACGACTATAGGCGGAATAACCGGAGTTGTACGTCAGGTCAAAGAGGAAGAAGAGTTATATATTATTGAGACCGGCGCGGACAAATCAAAGATAGCGATAAAAAAATGGGCAATTCAGACAAAAGACAAGTCTGCTGAGGAACAGCAATAGTTTTTGTCCGGTATATTTATATACCGTAATATTTGTATTTGATATAGCATACTCTTTACAAAGGAGTGTGATTTCTCGTGTCAAAAAATATTACGGGTGAAAATGAAGAAAAAAGAATATTGGCTTCAGGTCTTTTGTCAAGGTTGAAAAAATATCTGATCGGAGTTGCGGCGGGTATAATAGGCGTTGTCGTAATGCTTTGTATCAGTTCTCTTATATTGACAATAAGCGGTGTCCCTGATGCTCTTTTAGACTTGTTTGCATATCTTTCGGTAGCAGTCGGCGCGTTTGTTGCGGGGTATATATCTTTGAGGCTTTTAGGTTCTTCCGGGCTTACAAATGGTCTTGCGACTGGCGCACTTATGTTTTTTATACAATTCATAGTAAGTTTAGCGTTCAGCGACGGGAAAGTATTTTCTTTGCAAACTCTTGTATATTTGCTTATCAATTGCTTACTAGCCACGGTTGGCGGTATAGTGGGCGTGAATAATAAAAAAAGGAGATTTTTTAAATGAAATTTGTTAAAACTCTTACTTCCGGATCACTTAAATCCTCTGCTTGCAAGGGCGGTTGCGGCGAATGTCAGACTTCTTGTCAGTCCGCATGTAAAACGTCCTGCACGGTCGCTAATCAGAAATGTGAAAACGAGAAGAATAAATAATGATACATCAGTATTCCCGAAACGGGATAAATATCGTGCTTGATGTGGAGAGCGGCGCGGTACATATTTTGGATGATTTACCATATAAGATTTTGACTTATATCGATGAAGAAAATATTGCTGCCGAATGTCCCGCAATTGTTTATAAAGAGCTGACGGGATATTCCGACAGCGATATTTCTTTTGCGTATTCGGAATTATATTCTCTTTATAAGAAAGGTATGCTGTTTTCAAAAAGGGATTATAATATCCCTCTTCAGGAGGAATATCCGATAAAGGCTCTTTGTCTGCATATTTCTCACGATTGTAACTTGCGTTGCGGATATTGTTTTGCCGATGGCGGAGATTTTATGCAAGGGCGTAAAATAATGCCATATGAAGTTGCGAAAGCGGCTATCGATTTTATTGTAGCGCGCTCAGGCGCAAGAAAGCATCTGGAAGTGGACTTTTTTGGCGGCGAGCCGCTTATGAATTTTGATGTCGTTAAAAAAACGGTTAAGTATGCCCGTAGTCTTGAAAAAGAGAAAAATAAGGAATTTCGTTTTACGATTACCACAAACGGGCTTTTACTTAATGATGAAATTATAGATTTTATAAATTCCGAAATGGGGAACGTTGTGCTTTCTCTTGATGGCAGAAAAAAAGTAAATGACAGTGTACGCAAAACGCCAAACGGTAAGGGAAGTTATGATATTATAGTTCCTGCTTTTCGTGAACTTGTAAAAAAACGCGGCGGTAAAGAGTATTATGTTCGGGGGACATTTACAGCGCAAAACCTTGATTTTTCGAAAGATGTCATTCATATTCACAGCCTGGGATTCGATCAAGTATCTGTGGAACCTGTTGTTTTGGATAAAGATAATCCGATGGCGATAAAAAAAGAAATGTTGCCTGTGATTTTCAAAGAATATGACGAATTGGCGGACAAGCTTATAACTTTGAGAAAAAAAGGCGATTTTCTTAATTTTTTCCATTTTATGATAGATCTGGAGCAAGGTCCGTGTGTTATCAAGCGTGTAAAGGGCTGCGGCAGCGGTACCGAGTATGTAGCGGTAACCCCTGACGGTGACATTTATCCATGTCATAGATTTGTGGGTAACAGTCGATTTATCATGGGTAATGTAATGAACGGCTTTGATACAGACAAGAAAATATCTGCCGAGTTCGCGGAGTGTAATGTGCTTACAAAACCGGAATGTGAAAAATGTTTTGCTAAATATTATTGTTCCGGAGGCTGCGCTGCGAACAATTTTAATGAAAACGGCGATATTAAAAAACCACATGAAATTTCATGTGAATTGGAGAAAAAACGTATTGAAAACGCTATATATATAAAAGCCGTTGAAGCTTTGCAGAAATAATGGCAGTTATGTTAGTATAATTAACTTTTTCATCTCATAATGTGTAATGAGGTGAAATATGTGGATTTGAAGAATAAGATGACGGTCGTTGGTGCGGCGGTTGTTTTTGCAGGTATATTGTTTGGCTTGACAAGACAGCTTTCAGTACTTCCCGGATATATTGAATACATAGATGTTATAGTGAACGGTAAAGTTTCTCTTTTTGCTGCTGTAACATCAAATACTGTATTTGTCATTATTGTGTTTTTGCTTGGATATTTTTCTTTTGGGTTTACTCTGATTTATCCGGTCTTGTTTTTTAAGGCGTTTACTGCAGGTATGTGTGCGAGGCTTTGTATAGATGTATACGGCGCATGGAATGGGGCAAGTTATATTTTGGCATATATCATGCCTGTTTCCGCTATAACGCTTTTACTAATGACTCTTTTATCTTCATCAGCATTCGTATTTTCTTTTCAATCGCTGTTCGGAGGCGAGAAAAGACAAGTCCTCGATCGGCTTAAACATCAGACAATCCTCGGTTTGGTTTTTGTATTGATGAGTGTTTTTTCAGTTGTCTGGTCTGCTTTTTTGAATCCGGTTGTGGCAAGAATCATCTGAAAGGATATAAATAACTCATGGCAGGTTTTTTCAAGTATAATGACAAGGAAGGCCCCGGTGTTTCGAAGAAGGAGCTTGCGGCACCGGCTTATGTACGGTTTTTTAAAATCTTTTTTCTGCGTATAGCAAATATGGTCGGGCTTAATCTGTTATATATATTCTGTTGTTTACCGATTATAACAATAGGTCCTGCCACGGCGGGTTTTACTTACGTGCTGAGAAATTATTCTCAGGGCAAGCATGTCGATATGATGTATGATTTTATGCGTAAAGCAAAGGAGCACTTTAAGGACGGAGTCATTTTGACCGTCATAGATATTATTTTAGGAGTTGTTTTATATTTTTCCATTTCTTTTTGGATAACAGAATATACCGGTACGATAAGAACTGTTGCCCTTGTTGCATTGTTTTTTGTATTTTATGTTGTTATCTGTGTAAATCTGTATATTTTCCCTATGCTTGTTTCCTTTGATATACCTTTGAAAAAACTTATACGAAACAGTATTTTGCTTGCCGTAGGTAAAATATGGCGTAACTTGGCTATGATTTTGGTAAACGGGGCGGCAGTCGTTTTATTTTTTTTAACGTTTCCGTTGCTTGTACCTATTTATTTGTTTGCGGTAATTTCTTTTTGCGGGCTTTTTAATAATTTTATGATTTATCCGGTTCTTGTAAAGTATGTGGCGAAACCGACAATTGTTGTTGATGAAAAATCTTCTGATATAGAAAATGATGACAAAATATTTCGTGATCCACATTGATAATATTTATTGTTATAAAAGAAACGCGGCTGTTACCGCGTTTCTTTTTTTATTCAGTTTTTTCCCATTTAGCGTAAAGTGTCATATCTTCCGTTATTTTAGTTTGCGCAGTTATTTTTACTTGAGTATTGTCTTTATGCCTGTACCAATAAAGAAATGTGTAACCGTTCCTTTCCGGTATTGGAAGGTCTGCCGGGGTCCCTTTTTCAAGAACTGAAATCGGTCCAAGTATTTCGTCGTTTTGTGCTTCCGGGGCAGAAAATTCAATTGTAAGTATTTTCCTCCAGGTTGCGTACAGCGTTATATCTTCGGTAAAAGCAAAATTTTTTGTTATAACAGTGCTTGTATCTGCTGGTTTTTTTTCAGTATACCATCCGGCAAAACAGTAGCCGTTCCTTTCGGGAATAGGAAGATCCTCTATTTTTGAGCCTGCTGTTAGAATCTTTTCTGTAGTATCGCATTTCCCGCCGTTAGAATCGAACGAAACCGTAATATTTCCACCCTGTGTTCCGGCCTGTGCATTGTTTGTCCAGTATGCGTAGAGTGTGATATTTGCGTTGGAAAAAGCACCGTCTTTGATTTCGGAACCGCTTCCGTCAGGCCCGGTATACCATCCTGCAAAATACATGTTTTCTTTTGTTGGTGGTTCAGGAAGCCTCAAAGGTTCACCTTTTGTGAGCTCAATTGCTGATACTTCTGTGCCCCCGCAGCTGTCAAAGGTTATGGTAACGTTATCATTACATGCTGTAAAAAATAAAAGAGCAGTAATTATAAATACAAAAATAAGAAAATATTTTTTCATTATGGCCACCTTGTTTTATTCTTCTGTTACTGGTTCTTCGGTATCGTCCGGTTCCTGCGGCTGATCCGGTATATCGGGTGTTTCCGGTTCCTGTGGTTGTTCTTCTGTGTCATCGGGTTGCTCCGGATCGGACTGTATTTTTTCCCATTGTGCGTAGGCCTCAATATCTGCCATTATCGGAGTGGTATTTTTGATTTCCTGACCGTCTTTTGTTAACCATCCCTTGAAAATATATCCGTCTCTCGATATTTCAGGGATAGATGCGGCTCTTCCTTCTTCTACGTATTGTGTATCACTTTTATCAGTTCCGTCATTATAATGGAAAATTACTTTATATGAATTTTCGGAAGTTTCCCAGAATGCATATGCAGATGTATCTGAAGTAAACAATGTAGATGAGTTTATTCGTCTTCCTTCTCCGTTTTCTCTTGTATACCATCCGGAAAATTCAAAACCGGCCTTTTCCGGGACCGGAAGTTCGGGAGTAAAGCTTTCACTTACCGTATATGTTTTGTAAACTTCTCCGTCCAGATATAAAGTAAGTGTATAACTGCGTTCGTTTTGTTGTCCGGAAGTCCTTATCCAATATGCATAAAGACGTACATCATTCTCAATTTTTGTCGATGATGTAAATTCGGTTCCCTCTCCGTCTCTTTCTGTGAACCAACCCCCAAATAAATATTCATTGTTTGTAGGTGTGGGAAAATCAAAAGTTACGTCTGTTACTACATATGGGGGATATTCCGGCAGCCCTCCGCATGAATCAAGATATATTACCGGAAGCTGCCTCGGTATTTGTTCCTGATCTTCTGTCTGGGAAGGGATATCTGACCAGAAAGCATAATATACGATATCTTTTGTTGCCGGGGTGGAATCCGTGAGCTTTTCACCTTCTCCGTTTTTCTCGGAAAACCATCCGGCAAAATAAAAGCTTTCATATTTCGGTTCATCCGGAATCAAAATATAGGCGTTTGCCGAAACTTGGTATGTTGAGGATGATTCTCCGTTTTGCGGGTCAAAAGTTATATTATATGCGTCTCCTGAAATCCAGTATGCGTAAAGTGTCATATCGGATGTAGGAAACGAATTGTTATTTATTTTTATTCCTGTTCCGTCTTTCTCCGTATACCAACCTGAGAAGATATATCCTTCTTTAATCGGCTCATCCGGAAGAGTGACAGCTTGTCCGATATTAATCGTTTTTTCCTGAACGGCGGTTCCTCCTTGGCTGTCAAATATGATAGTAATTGTGCTTTTTGCGCAAGAGCTCAAAGTTAAGACAATAATTGCCAACGCAATAAACGACAATACGAGCTTTTTCATGACTACGCTCCTTAATATAAATAAACTGTATATAAATTTTACCATATAACTATATTCAGGTCAAGCGGTTTACAAATATTTCATTTTATTGTAGTTATATTTTATATAAATAAAGGGGAATCGCTCTTGATATTAAAAAGAAATTATGATATAATATTAAAATAAAAATTTATTGGGGGATCGTCTTTATGGTAAATGTGGCGGTGTTGGGATACGGTGTTGTAGGATCCGGAGTGGTTGAGCTGATCGACAACAACAATGCCATCTTTTCAGAGAAGCTCGGGCAGCCCATCGATGTCAAATACATACTCGATATACGGGATTTCAAAGGCGATAAATATGAAAAAAAACTAATACGTGATTTTTCAGTTATTGAAAATGACCCGGAGATATCTGTGGTTGTTGAGACAATAGGTGGAATTGGCGCTGCTTATGATTTTACAAAGCGTGCGCTTACAGCCGGGAAAAATGTTGTAACTTCAAACAAGGAGCTTGTTGCGACACATGCGCCCGAACTTCTCATACTTGCCAGACAAAAAGGTGTTTCATATCTTTTTGAGGCCTCGGTTGGCGGAGGGATACCTATTATTCGCCCTATGTTTTATTGTCTTGCGGCAAATGAGATAAATAAAATAGTCGGTATCCTTAACGGAACTACAAATTATATTCTTACAAAAATGATATATGAAAAAACTCCGTTTGACAAAGCTCTTGTACAGGCTCAAAAGCTTGGATACGCAGAGGCAGACCCTACAGCCGATATAGATGGTCATGATACGTGCAGAAAAATCTGCATACTTGCGGCTCTCGCATTCGGGCGTCATGTTTATCCTGAGTGCGTATATACTAAGGGCATAAGAGATATAACTCTTGATGATATCTCGAAAGCGGATGCTCATGGTCGGGTGATAAAGCTTTTAGGCAGCGCGAAAAAACTTGAGAATGGAGATATAGAAATTTTTGTTTCGCCGTGTGCGATAAGAAAGACACATGCTCTTGCTAATATTGAAGATGTGTATAACGGTATAATGGTTACGGGTGATGCGGTAGGGGATGTCACATTTAATGGCAGGGGCGCAGGGAAATTTCCTACGGCATCTGCGGTTTGTTCGGATGTTATCGATGCGGCTCGTGACAGCATACAATATAGTATCTTCTGGAAAGACGAGGGTAGAGACTTCATACGGAGTTTCGAAGATATTAAATTTAATTATTTACCGGGAACAGATATTCCGGTTATAGAATGATACAAGGAGATACGATATGGCTCTTATAGTACAGAAATTCGGAGGGACGTCCGTTGCTGACTGTGAACGTTTGCGCCGTGTGGCGGATATCGTGACCGGTCAGTATCGTAAAGGTAATGATGTTGTGGTCGTGGTTTCGGCGCAAGGTGATACGACTGATGATCTTATAGAAAAGGCGAATGAGATAAATGAAAATCCTTCAAAACGTGAAATGGATATGCTTTTGTCAACAGGGGAGCAGATATCGTGTTCGCTTTTGGCAATGGCGATAGAAAAACTCGGTTGTCCGGTGATCTCGCTTACGGGGTGGCAGGTAGGTATAAAAACTGACAGTAATCATATGAATGCCAGAATTAAAACAATAGATGAAGAACGCTTGCATAAAGAGCTTTCGATGAAGAAAATAATAATTGTCGCAGGTTTTCAGGGCACAAATAAATATGATGATATTACAACTCTCGGCAGAGGCGGATCGGATACTACGGCAGTTGCTCTCGCGGCTACTCTCAAGGCTGACCTTTGTCAGATATTTACTGATGTTGACGGAGTTTATACAGCGGATCCGCGTAAAGTGAAAAATGCGAAAAAACTTGAAGAGATCTCGTACGACGAAATGTTAGAGCTTGCAACTCTCGGAGCTCAGGTTCTACATAACCGTTCAGTCGAAATGGCGAAAAAGTATCATGTTAATTTAGAAGTAGTTTCGAGTTTTTCCGATAAGCCCGGAACAAAAGTTAAGGAGGACACTACCGTGGAAAAAATGCTTGTTACAGGCGTTGCTAAGGATACAAACGTAGCGCGGATATCTATTATCGGTCTCGAAGATGTTCCGGGTGTAGCGTTTAATTTGTTTACGCTTCTTGCCCAGAAAAAAATCAATGTTGATATTATACTGCAGTCAATCGGACGTGACAATACGAAGGATATCTCTTTTACGGTTTCTAAAGATAATCTTGCCACAGCTCTTGAAGTTCTTCAAACGGCGTATCCGGGCGAAAGGATTTTCCATGAAGAAGATGTTGCAAAAGTTTCTATTGTCGGTGCTGGAATGCAATCTAACGCCGGGGTTGCTTCAAAGATGTTCGGAGCTCTTTTTAATGCGGGAGTTAATATACAGATGATAAGCACAAGTGAGATCAAGATCTCTGTTCTTATTTCCCTTAAAGACGCCGATAGGGCTGTCGCTGCTATCCATGATGCCTTTATAGGTTGAGTTTATGGTAAAAAAACGACCTTTCAACTGTTTTGAAAGGTCGTTTTTTATTGTTCAATAATCAAGATCGCAGATATCAAATTTAATATCTCCGCTTACAGTGCTTATTTCGCATTTG
>CALWNV010000016.1 GCA_944382895.1 uncultured Clostridia bacterium
GTTCCCGAATATCCTGATAAATCCAAATCAGGGCATTGCCGTCGGCATGGCCAGCACTTTATGTTCGTTCAATCTTAAAGAAATTTGCGAAACTACCGCAGAGCTTATAAAGAATCCGGATCATGATGTGATGATGACTGTTACGGCTCCGGATTTTCCTACAGGCGGGCAGCTGATTTATGACGCAGACACATTCAGAAAAATATACGAGACAGGTCAGGGCTCGTTTAAGATACGTTCAAAATACGCTTATGACAAAAAGCAGAATTCTATTGAGGTTACCGAAATCCCGTATTCCACGACGATCGAGGCGATTATTGACAAAACCGTGGAACTTATAAAAACCGGCAAACTTAAAGAAGTTCAGAATATAAGGGATCTTTCGGACATGGATGGTTTAAGGATATCCATTGATCTCAAACGAGGAACTGATCCCGACAAACTGATGCAGAAACTTTTCAAAATGACTCCGCTTGAAGACAGCTTTGCCTGCAATTTCAATGTTCTTATTGGCGGTGTTCCCCGCGTTATGGGTATTAAGGAAATTCTTCTTGAATGGACAGCTTTTCGTACAGAATGTATTAAACGAGGAATATTTTTTGATGTCAATAAAAAGAAAGAGCGTTTGCATCTTCTTTTAGGCCTTCAGAAAATACTTTTAGATATCGATAAAGCTATAAAGATAGTCAGGGATACGAAAGAAGACGCCGAGGTCGTTCCTAATTTGATGATAGGTTTCGGTATTGATGAGGTACAGGCTGAGTTTGTCGCGAATATAAAACTCCGAAACCTTAATAAAGAATATATTATCGAAAAAACTTCGGAGACAGAAACGCTGAAAGATGAAATCTCTGATCTTGAAGATGTTTTACAGAAACCCGCGCGGATAAAAAAAATAATCATTGCCCAACTTTCCGACATTGTGAAGAAGTACGCGAAACCGCGCAAAACACAGATATTATATCTTGATGATATCGAGGAATTTTCCGAACATGAGCAAGTTGAGGATTATCCGGTGACGATGTTCATGACGAAACAGGGTTATTTCAAGAAAGTAACGGCATTGTCGCTGCGTATGAGCGGAGAGCATAAGTTTAAGGAAGGGGATTCTCTTTTCTGTACGATTGAAAGCACAAATCGTGCAGATATTCTTGTGTTTACGAACATGCATCAATGTTATAAAATGCGTGCATATGAGTTTCCTGATACTAAGATAAGTTTACTGGGTGAGTTTTTGCCTCAGGTTATGGGCATGCAGGAGGGAGAGCATCCTGTTTTTATGACGGCTACAACTGATTATAAAGGCTGGCTACTTGCGTTTTTCAGAAACGGGAAAACGGCTAAAATAGAACTTGAGTCATATGCGACGAAACTTAATCGTAAAAAGCTTATAAATGCTTACAGCGATAAATCAGAACTTGTTGCGATGTTTCATATAACCTCTGACCGTGAATTCCTTCTTACCGCTTCAAACCAGCGTACGCTTCTTGTCGACAGCAGGATGATATCACCTAAAACGACAAAAAACACGGCCGGGGTTAATACGCTTACGCTGAAATCTAAGAATTATCTTCTGGATGTAAAAGAATATCATGAAGGGGATCTTGTCCGTCCCGATCATTACAGGACAAAAAACATACCTGCTGCCGGCTCGTTTTTGAAAGATGAAGACAGCCCTCAGCTGAGAATAGAGTAGATTTCCTTGACAAAAGACAAAAATTTTTATAAAACATTTTTTAGATTGCTTGTAGTTATTTCTTTGCAGAATATAGTCGTTTACGCTGTAAATCTTGCTGATAACGTGATGATAGGCGCGTATAGTGAAACATCGATGGCCGGAGTGGCTTTGGTGAATCAGATCCAATTTTTGCTGCAAATGCTTTCGATGGCGGTGGGAGAAGGCGCTGTTGTTATTGCTTCACGCTTTTGGGGGAAGAAGGATACCGCCCCCATAAAAGACGTGGCGGCTTTATCGATGTGGCTTGGGCTTGTTATTGCCGCGGTGATATGGGCTGTAGTATTTTTCTTTCCGCAAGAGGTACTGTCTTTGTTCTCCGGCAATGAGGCAGAGATTTCTGAGGGTGTCCGATATATGAGAATCGTATGTTTTACATATATCTTTTTTATGATGTCCTCAGTTTTGCTGGCAGTGATGCGAAGTGTGGAGACTGTTGTTATAGGGTTTGTTGTTTCGGTTATCGCGTTTTTTGTAAATGTCGGGCTTAACCGCTGCTTGATCTTCGGTTGGATGTGCTTTCCCGAGATGGGTGTTGAAGGTGCGGCGATAGCAACGCTTATATCACGGGTAGTTGAGTTTTTGATAGTATTTATTTACGTTCTTTTTGTGGATAAGAAAGTTCGTCTCAAAGTTGGTAGCTTTTTCCGGACAGATAAGCGGATCTTTAGAAATTATATGAAAGTCACGTATCCCATGCTTTTATCGTACACATCATGGGGTGTGGCAATGTCCGTTCAGCTTGCGGTCCTCGGACATCTTTCTGTGAGCGGCCCTGAATCTGTTGTTGCGGCATCAAGTATCGCCAATACTCTTTTTTCCGTAGTGAGTGTCGCATGTTACGGTGCGGCGAGCGCGTCTTCGGTTATGATAGGTAAGACCATAGGTCAGGGAAAAACTGATAAACTGAAAGAATATTCCCGTTCGTTCCAGATCTTGTTTATAGCTATAGGCTTGTTTACGGGAGCTTTGCTGTTTTTCAGCAAGGGTTTCGTGCTGTCTTTTTATGAGGTCCTTCCGGAAACGGCAGTCCTTGCCGAAAGTTTAATGAATATTTTGAGTGTGACAGTGGTCGGCACTTCTTATCAAGTCGCGTGTCTTACCGGTATTTTGCGAGGGGCAGGAGATACGCGTTTTGTATTGTTCAATGACCTAATATGGATGTGGGGAATAGTTTTACCTGTTTCGGTATTGGCCGGTTTTGTATTCAATCTGTCACCCGTAATAGTATTTATATGTCTGAAAAGTGACCAGATAACGAAGTGTTTTGTCGCGCTTTTCAAAGTGAACGGGAGCGGTTGGATAAAAAAATGCATGATAAATATATAGTCCTGTGCGTGGGAACGATAAATAATCATAGGTAAAGGGAGATACGATGATATGAGAATAGTTTATTGCGACAGCTTTTGGGCTCAAAACATCGGCAACGGAATATTCGGGTTAGGTGTTGATTACATCCTGAAAACAGTGTTCGGCAGGGAAAACGTTACTACGGTATATGATTTGCAGACGTATGTCAACGGTTACGGTAAAAGATTCTTTACGTCGAAAAACGCGATGGATTATATCTCTGTCATTGATGCGGACTATATTGTTCTTTCAGGTCCGGTTATTTCGCGATATTTTTTGCCTATGTGGAAAAATACTCTTATAAATCTTCATAAAAGAGGCATTGGCTATATGATAGTAAGTGCCGGAGTCATGAAATGTGATGAAAATACTGTAAAAGAGTGCAGGGAATTTTTCAGGGAATATCCTCCTTTCGTTCTTTCAACGAGAGATGAACAAACAT
This sequence comes from uncultured Clostridia bacterium, assembly GCA_944382895.1. Classification (GTDB taxonomy): domain Bacteria; phylum Bacillota; class Clostridia; order Oscillospirales; family UBA644; genus QAKR01. The sequence continues at coordinate 3,528 of CALWNV010000016.1, forward strand.
ATAATCTTTTCCACGAATATGCGACTCACTCATATAACGGGATCTGCGGCGCGTTTTTTATTCCTAACGCGTATTCTCCCGCGCCGACATCTACTATTAAGCCCACACTTGTGGTTAATTTTGATAAAATCCCGGAACCGGAGATATCTTTGACACCAATCCCTAAAAGCGATTTTAATTTCAAATTCAATGACGACGAGTTTTACATACGTTTCAGCGGGACAGGCATGCTTTCAAGAGCCGGATCGAAAACAGACAGATTCTCTGACGCGCTTATTTATGCTACCAGTATTCTGCCTTCCAGACCGCGGCCTGCGATGATAGGGAAATATACGGTGATTCGTACCGATCACAGATATATTCCTCATTACAGGAGCAAAATATATAAATATTGCAATTCTGTATGTTCTGACCTTCCGCATACATATATCAATATATACGCGAATGCGGACCTTACACTTTCCGATCGTGTCCATGCCTGCGCGACCACGCTCGCTTATGGGAATACCGCGATGTGTATAGTGAAAACCAATCGTATTTCCCTACTTAACAGGGTCGGCGCTACAGATGTTTGTAGAAGACCGGTGAAAATAGATATGGATATGCTGGATAGTGAGAAAAAGAAGCTTCTTGACTGGCTGGGAAATATTGATTATACGGAGGGCAAAAGATGAAAATCCTTTTTGTTCTCAGTATAAGTCTTGACAGACAGGGGCCGTCTGTACACCTTCTTGAGGCAATGATGGAGGCGCTTGTAAACAAGGGGCATACTGTACATATTCTGCAAAAGGATACGAGAGGGCCGCTTCCTCTTATACCGGAATCACTCCCTTTAGATAAAGTAACTTGTGAAACTATCCCTTCGGCGTTTGAGCCTAAAGGAAGTTTTGTAAAACGATACCTTATAGATGTCAGGTATGCGCTCGCGTTGAAGCGTCTTTATAAAAAACATAAGGATTGTGACGCTGTTTTTCTTCAGTCGTCAAATGTCGCGGGGATAAAAATGTTTTTTATAAAACGTATTTTGAAAAAAAAGGTCTTATTCAATGTTCAGGATATATTCCCGAACAATGCGGCGTGTATAAACGCGATCAGCCGGAAAAGTCTTGCGTATCGTGTTCTGAACATCCCTCAAAAATATGCATATAAACACGCCGATACAATAATCACTATATCGGATGATATGAAAAAAACTCTCGAGAAAGAGGGCGCCGCACCTGAGAAAGTCAAGGTTGTTTATAACTGGAGTTATTCCGATAATCCCTATGATATAAAGGATGAAGATAATATTTTTTTACGGGACGCGGGTATTTTGGATACCCGGTTCAAAGTTGTATACGCCGGGAAAATAGGGGCGCTGCAGAGCGTACAAACTGTTGCTGACGCAGCGAAAATCCTTAGAGATGTTTCGGATATTCATTTTTACATAATCGGTGACGGTATATCGAAAAATTCCCTTTTAACAAATGTGGAAAACTCCGGCGGCGAGGGAAATATTACTTTTATGGATATACAGCCTCCGAAATATGCGCCGCACATTTATTCGATGGCAGACGTGAATATTATTCCTTTGGCACCGAATATAATAACAACCGCGTTACCGAGTAAAACAGCTACGGTCCTCTCATGCGGAAAACCGATCATCGCCTGTGTCGGTAAAGATTCGGAATTCGGGAAAAAACTTGCCGGATATAAGGGTTGTTTTGTTACGGACAGCGGAGATGCGAACGCTCTCGCAGAAGCTGTCCTTAAAATAAAGAACAGTGATAAAGAATGTGAAAGCAGAACGTTTTTTACGGAATGTTTCCAAAAAAGCGTTAATGCGGCGACTTATGCGGACGAGATTATTTCTTTGTGCAAATAGGGTGGCTTCGCTCAGGTTAAACGTAATACCTCTTGCATTTTATGGTTTTTTATGGTATAATATATATATAATTGACGTGTTTTCTGAATAAATAAGCAGAACTATATTGGCTTGACGGCTGAGGATTTATATGAAAATTATTTATGTTTCTTCTTTGTGTACTCCTGAAAAATTCAATTCGGTTTTTACTGACCTGAAGTATGCTCCGGGGCAGCAGATACAAAAATACCATACACTTCTTGCCGAAGGTTTTGTTGCAAATGGTGCTGACGTTGAGACCGTTTCTGCTTTACAGGTTACCCGTAAAAATTATCCCGGGAGATACATAAAAGGCGCTTCAGAGCTCCGTAATGGGGTAAAATACAATTATCTTCCAATAATAAATCTTCCGGTCATAAAAAGGCTTGTTATAACTGTTTCTGCTTTTTTCAAAACCCTGGCATTATGTAAAAAGGATCGAGATGCTGTTATAATTGCCGATGTACTCAATATCTCTGTGGCGGCTGGAGCAAGATTCGCGCTTTATTTCAGAAAACGTAAAAATGTTGGAATTGTTACTGATCTTCCGGATCTTCTTTCGCAAAGAGGTAAAAAGTTTTCCGCAAAGATAAACAACGCTTTGATGAATTCGTTTCGTTATTATGTTTTTCTTACCGAGAAAATGAGTGAGGTTGTTAAATGTCGTCCCGGAGACTATGTGGTTATTGAGGGGCAAACCGATATTAATATGCATAATCGTGAGATTGATGTTAAGGATAAATATGATAAAAAAATATGTATATATGCGGGGACTCTTCAAAAACGGTTTGGGATGGATTACCTTATCGAAGGGTTTGCGAAAGCTTGTGTGGAAAATGCGGAGCTCCGTATATACGGATCCGGAAGCTATCTTGATGATGTGAAGGAATATTGTAAGAAATTCCCTTCGATAAAATATATGGGTGTGAAGCCGAACGCAGAAATTGTTGAGGAAGAGCTTAAGGCGAGTCTTCTGGTCAATCCCCGGCACAGTACCGGTGAATATACTGAATACAGTTTCCCTTCCAAAAATCTTGAATATATGGTTTCCGGAACCCCTGTTCTTACAACGGAACTTGCCGGGATGCCTGATGAATACAAGGATTATGTTTTTATTATAAAAGATGAAACTTCTGACGGTATCGCTCAGGATTTTCGTGATATACTTTCTCAAACTCCCGAAGAGCTGCACGCGTTCGGGGTACGTGCGAAAGAGTTTGTATTGAGAGAGAAAAACAATGTTATAGCCGCAAAAAAAATAATGGAGCTGACATCAAATGGATAGACTTAAAACTCCTGTCGCGCTTTTTATATTCAAACGAGAAAAAGCGGTTGAGATCATGAAAAGGATATCGCAGGTAAAACCTGAAAGATTATATATCATTGCTGACGCGGGAAGAAATGAGGAAGAGCATAAAGCGGCGATTGAATGCAGAAGCAAAGTCGAGGCTGCGGTAGATTGGGATTGTGAGATAATTAAAGATTATGCTGAGGAAAACCGAGGTGTGTACGGGAATATAGGCGGTGGAGCTTTACGTGTTTTTGAAAGAGAAGATACAGCGATTTTCCTGGAGGATGACAATCTTCCTGAGGTGACATTTTTTCGTTTTTGTGAAGAGTTGCTTGATAAATACCGAGATGATACCCGTGTTTTATGGATATGCGGGACAAATTATCTTGAAGATTATACTCCCGCGGATGGAGCGTCATATATGTTTACAAAGCATCTTCTTCCCTGCGGTTGGGCATCATGGAAGAAAAAGTTTACGCAGATGTATGATCTTGAACTTAAAGCCTGCTCTGACGATGTTTTACTTGAACGGATGAAAGATCAGTATTGCGATAAGCGTTTATATGATCAATATAGACGGTGCTGGATGCAGGAATATCGACGTCTTGAAAACGGTAAGAGACCTATTTCATGGGATTATCAGATGGATTTTGCTGTTAAGGCAAACGGAGTATATGGGATTTCTCCATGCAAAAATCAGATAAAAAATATAGGAGTGGATGAGCTTTCCATACATGGTGGAACCTCTTATGCGCATAAGATGACGGTAAGGTTTTGCGGAATGGGCTCAAAACCTCTTGATTTTCCACTGAAACACCCGGTGACCGTCTTACCTGATACGGAATATGAAAAGAAGATCGGTGCGGTAATTTTATATCCTTTTGCTACGCGGTTCAGAATGGGTGTAGGGAAAAAAATCAAGAAAATTCTCGGGATGAGACCGGAGGACAGTCTTACAGCTAAGTTCAAAGGGAAAAAATAATTTATATAGGAGTAATGCGGAATGTTATTTACAGGAAAGACTTTATTGATTACCGGAGGAACAGGCTCTTTCGGGAACGCGGTGCTCAACCGTTTTCTTGAAACGGATATTAAGGAAATCCGTATTTTTTCACGCGATGAGAAAAAGCAGGATGACATGCGTCACAGATATAATAACGACAAAATAAAATTTTATATCGGTGATGTCAGGGATATCGCGTCTATCAAAAATGCTATGCACGGTGTTGATTATGTTTTTCAGGCCGCTGCACTCAAACAAGTACCTTCATGTGAGTTTTTCCCTATTGAAGCGGTAAAAACAAATGTTTTAGGTACGGATAACGTTCTTACCGCGTGTATAGAAAGCGGTGTTCGTAAAGTTATATGTCTTTCAACAGATAAGGCCGCGTATCCCGTCAATGCGATGGGTACTTCCAAAGCGATGATGGAAAAAGTTTTTGTCGCTAAATCAAGGACAGTTTCTCCGGATAAAACACTTATATGCGGTACCAGATACGGTAACGTCATGTGTTCGCGCGGAAGCGTTATCCCTCTTTTTATAGAGCAGATCAAAAACAATCAGCCTTTAACTGTTACCGATCCCACGATGACCAGATTTATAATGAGTCTTGAGGAAGCTGTGGAACTTGTTTTGTTTGCTTTTGAGAACGCTGAGAGCGGGGATATACTTGTTCAGAAAGCTCCCGCGTGTACGATAGGAGTTTTGGCACAAGCCGTCAAGGAGCTTTTCGGGGTTGATAATGATATAAAAGTTATCGGTATCCGTCATGGCGAGAAAATGTATGAAACTCTTCTTACGAACGAAGAATGCGCTCACGCTGTGGATATGGGTAATTTTTACAGGGTACCGGCCGATAAACGAGATTTGAATTACGAAAAATATTTTTCAAAAGGTGATACGGCTCAAAATACTTTACGTGAATTCAATTCAAACAACACCAGGATTCTCAATGTTGAGGAAGTGAAAACAAAGCTTTTGACTTTGTCTTATATCCAGGAGCAGTTGGCTGAGTGGAATGATGCAAGATAATCAACAGGCTGCTTTCGCAGCCTGTTTTTATCTTTTAAGAATTGAACTTAGAGACTGCTTATGTATATTATGTTAATATATAATAGATTATTGTAATAAGATAGGTGAGATCTCTTGTTCAGAAAAAGCGAAATGGAAATGACGCAAGGTCCGCTGTTGAAAAAACTCATGGTTTTTTCATTGCCGCTGATGATGACAGGGATATTGCAGTTGCTGTATAATGCAGCCGATATAATCGTAGTCGGGCGTTTTTCGGGCGAAAAAGCTCTCGCTGCAGTAGGCGCGACCGGTTCACTGACAAATTTACTGATAAATCTTTTTATAGGGTTATCGATAGGCGCCAATGTGGTAGTAGCCCGTAATCTTGGTGCAAAAGATGAAGACAGGGTACATCGGGCAGTTCACACCTCGATGCTTTTAAGTATTATCGGAGGGCTCTTTGTCGGGGGTGTTGGTATATTGTTTTCCGAGCCGTTGCTTTTGCTTATGGGCACTCCTGAGGATGTTGTGGATCTTTCTGTGCTGTATATGCGTATATATTTTATAGGAATGCCCGCGTCAATGGTTTACAATTTTGGAGCGTCGATCTTGCGCGCTAAAGGTGACACAAAGCGTCCGCTGTGGTTTCTGATGGTCTCGGGGTTGGTCAATGTTGGGCTTAATCTGTTGTTTGTCGTAAAATTTGAGATGAGTGTTGACGGTGTCGCGTATGCTACGGTAATTTCTCAATATCTGTCTGTCGCGATGATCCTTATTTCTCTTACCCGTCTTGAAGATTCTTGTAAGCTTTCACTGAAAAAGCTTAAACTTTATGGAAATGAACTTAAAAATATTATGCGCATAGGTTTCCCAGCTGGTGTACAGAGTTCGTTGTTTTCCGTCTCAAATGTTTTGATACAATGGGCGGTAAATTCTTTTGGTTCCGTTGTAGTCGCGGGATATACCGCAGCATCCAATGTTGAGAATTTTATATATATTTCAATGAATTCCGTCTCACAGGCGGCGATAACTTTTACTTCACAGAATTTTGGCGCGCGCCAATCCGCGAGAATAACAAAAATCCTTTGGCAGTGCGTTGCTATTGTGACTTTTCTCGGAGTTGCGCTTGGAACATTCGCAACGGTTTTTTCCGGCGCTCTGATAGGATTTTATACAACATCACAGGAAGTTATAGCGGTAGGCTCGTTACGGTTATCCATAGTCGCGATAAGCTATTTTCTGTGCGGGATAATGGAAGTTTTCGCCGGGGTTATGCGTGGAATGAATTATTCCCTGATGCCGATGATCGTGTCGTTACTTGGTGCTTGCGGTTTCAGGATATTATGGATATTTACCGTTTTTGCATTAGAAAGAAATATAATAATTCTTTATTTGTCTTATCCTCTTTCTTGGATATTGACGGATATTACGCATTATGTTTGTTATGTTATTGTTAAGAAGAGGGTAAATTTACGTTTAAGCTGAGGAGAAATTATTTATGTACGGTTTTTTGAATGATTATAGTGAATTTGCACACGAAAACTTACTGAAAGCGATGTTTGAAAACTCCCGTACTCAATCAGCGCCTTACGGAAATGACGAGTTTTGTGAAAGAGCGCGTGAGGAGATCAAAAAATATTTTGATGACCCTGAATGCGATATACATTTTCTTGAAGGTGGTACACAGACAAATTTGACATTTATTTCTTCGGTTTTGCGTCCGCACCAGGGTGTTATAACAGCTGTTACCGGTCATATAAATTGTCATGAAACAGGTTCGATAGAAGCGACCGGCCATAAAGTCCTTGCAATCGAAAGTGAGGACGGGAAAATTAGGGCGGAGCAAATCAAAGAATTTGTTGAGGCTCATTATAATGATGAAAGCTCGGAACACATTGTTCAGCCTGCGATGGTTTATATTTCGAATCCTACGGAAGTGGGAACGATATATCTTAAATCCGAGTTTTATGAGATTTCCGAAATGTGTAAAGCGAAAAATCTATTACTGTATCTTGATGGGGCACGTTTGGGAACGGCGTTGTGTTCGGACATAAATGACCTTTCTCTTTCGGACATAAAGCGTCTTTGCGATGCGTTTTATATAGGCGGGACAAAGATGGGCGCATTGTACGGTGAGGCGCTTGTTATTTCGGATTCCGCTGTCGGGAAAGATTTTCGGTATATACAAAAACAAAAAGGCGCTCTCGCTGCTAAGGGTTTTGGCATAGGAATCCAGTTTTATGAGTTATTCAGAGACGGACTGTATTTTCGTTTGGCGGAACACGCGAACCGGATGGCAAATATCCTTGAGAACGGAATAAAGCGTAAAGGGTATCAATTGCGTTATGACACACATACAAATCAAATTTTTCCCATATTCCCAAAACCTGTTATACAAAAATTGAAATCAGATTTTACATTTTCATTTTGGGAAAAATATTCTGATACAGATGATGTTGTAAGGCTTTGTACTTCATGGGCCACGGATATCGCTGAAGTTGAAAAATTTATTGAGAAAATATAATTATCCGAAGATATTTAATCTTCTGTATTTACATGGGTTTTTAAGATTTATGAAAAAAACAGACGCGTAAAGGGGGGCAACGCGGACAAGGTGTATAATATAAATGATTATGTAATGCACAGAAAAAAAGGGATTTGTCAGATCAAAGATATCAGATCCGAAGATTTTTGCGGAACAGGCAAGGAGACATATTATATCATGCGCTCTGTTAACGATGATAGCTCAATGATTTATGTGCCGCAAAGTTCACATCAAATACGAGACATTATGACTAAAGAACAGATCGAAGCTGTAGTGAACGAAACTGAACATCTTGAAGGACAATGGATAGATGACAGTAGGGCCAGGGCTTCCGCTTTCGATAAAATCCTTCGAAACGGGGCAAGCTCCGATATCCTCTGGCTTATGAAAGTTTTATCTATTCATAAAAAAGAAGTTGAAAGTCACGGTAAAAAGTTTTATGCGTCTGATGAAAAAATACTTAATATGGCAAGAAAAATAATAACAGAAGAATTTTCATTTTCTCTCGGGATAGGGGCGGAGGAAGTGGTCCCTTACATATTGAAAATAATAGAGAATTTGTCCTGAAGATAACTGCCGGGCTGTTTTTTGCCCGGTGACTTTTTTGTGATAAGTTAATTATAGAGGTTTTTCCGTTATGATTATTATTGAATTTATTTATAACTTTTTTATATAACACTTGACTTTTTTTATACGGTATTATATTATTAAATAGAATGTAGATTTTTATATATGTTATTTTACGATAACGAGGAGGTAGTTTTTATGGCAACACCCGTACAGATGCCTAATGTCGGAATTTCCGTTGAGAGTTGCATTCTGACAAAATGGCATAAGAAAAAAGGCGATCAGGTCAAGGCGGGAGATGTCCTTTTTACCTATGAGACCGATAAGACTACAACAGATGAGGTCGCAGAGGTTGACGGTACTCTTATTGATGTGTTTTTTGATGAAGACAGTGATATTCCCGTTATGACAAATATTGCTGTTATAGGAACTCCCGGTGAAAGTACTGCGGAATTTGCGCCCACGTCCGCTAAAACCGATACAGTAGTTCCAGCTCCGGTTGAAAAGGAAAAGCCTCAGAGTCAGGAAGCCGCTCAGACAGCTGCTCCTGTTGTTTCACACCCACAGGAAGGCTTTATCAGGATATCGCCGAGAGCACGGGCTCTTGCTAAAAAGCTTGGAGCTGATTACAGGTTTGCGGTTCCTACAGGCGCAGAGGGCAGAATTTGCGAGGAAGATATCAGAACTCTTGTCAAAAACGGTCCGATGTCTACCAAAGCTGCGGCAGGGGAATTTGACGGGAGACCTGGTACAGGTATCGGCGGGAAATTTTCAGTATCGGATATCGGATCGGTTCCTTCAGAAACTGCAAATATTTCTGCTGTTGCATATGTAGACGAAAAGCTTTCCGGAGTAAGAAAAGCTATTGCCAAATCTATGTCAACATCTTTATTTACTATCCCTCAGCTTACTCATAATATTTCTTTTGATGCGACGGAGATTCTTTCTTTCAGGACAAATCTTAAAAAGAACGCAGAAACTTTGGGACTTGCCAACATAACTCTTAATGATATTATTGTTTACGCTGTTTCAAGGATACTCGCGAAAGAAGAGCATAAGGCTCTGAATGCAAATTTGATAGATTCAGAAACGATTAGATATTTCAACGGTGTTCATCTTGGTGTCGCGATGGATACACCGAGAGGGCTTCTTGTTCCGACGCTTTTCAATGCCGATAAAAAATCTCTTAATCAGATCTCAGTTGAACTTAAAGCTCTTGCTGTCGAAGCAAAAGACGGATCTATTGCTCCGGATAAACTTAAAGGCGCCTCCTTTACAATAAGCAATCTTGGTTCATTCGGAATAGAAAGTTTTACCCCTGTTATCAATCCTCCTCAGACCGGTATCCTTGGTGTCGATACTGTAATGACACGTGTTAAGGATGTTGACGGTGTTGCCGTTCCGTACAGCGCCATGGGCCTATCCCTGACATATGATCATCGTGCTGTTGACGGAACGCCCGCGTCCAAATTCCTTGTGGATCTTAAAACCGCGCTTGAAAACTTTTCTTTATTGCTTTGTAAGTAAGGGGGTAAGTTTTTATGGAAACATTTGACCTGGTCATACTTGGCGGGGGCCCTGCAGGATATAACGCGGCAGAAAAAGCCGGAGCAGCAGGCTTAAAAACCGCAGTTATAGAGAAACGCGCATTAGGCGGAGTATGTTTGAACGAAGGGTGTATACCTTCAAAATCACTACTCTATTCCGCGAAAGTATACGATTATGCGAAACATGCGTCTTCATATGGTGTGACTGTCACCGGCGCTTCAATTGATCAGAAGTTTGTTATCAATAGGAAAAACGGGGTAGTTAAAACACTTGTTTCGGGTATTGGCATGAAAATGAAGAAATGCGGTGTTAAAGTTTATTCCTGTGAAGGTTTTATAAACGCAAAGACTCCTGACGGATTTGAAATAAAAGCAGGGGAAGAAGTTGTTTTTGCCAAACAGATATTGATTGCGACTGGCTCTGTACCAGTCATTCCTCCTATCCCCGGTCTCCGCGAGGGGGTTGATAGCGGATTTGTAATGACAAACAGAGAGATACTTGATCTTGAGTCTATTCCGAAGAAACTGGTGGTTATCGGGGGCGGTGTTATCGGTCTCGAAATGGCGTCGTATTATAATTCCGTCGGTTCCGAAGTCACGGTTGTGGAAATGCTTGATCATATCGCGGGCCCCACAGACAGAGAAATATCATCAATACTTCAAAATAATTATGCCGCAAAAGGTATAAAGTTTGAACTCGGTTGTAAAGTGACTGCTGTTGAAGACGGAAGGGTCAGATATGAAAAAGACGGTAAAGATACTTTTGCCGAAGCGGATAAAGTCTTGTGTTCAATCGGTCGCCGTGCGCAGACTGCTGATATCGGCCTTGAGAACATTAACGTATATACAGAGCGAGGCGCTATAAAAACCGATGAGCAAATGAAAACCAACATCGCCGGAGTTTATGCTGCCGGAGATGTGAACGGTGTTTCGATGCTTGCGCATACTGCGTATCGTGAAGGCGAGGTCGCTGTTAATAATATTCTCGGTAAAAAAGACCGTATGAGATATAACGCGATACCTTCTGTTATTTATACAAATCCTGAAGTCGGTGCGGTGGGCGAAACTGAAGAAAGCGCAAAACAGAAAAATCTTGATGTTGAAATTGTTAAGCTCACTCTTAATTACAGCGGAAGATATGTTGCCGAAAATGACAAAGGTGACGGAATACTCAAAATGATTGTTGATAAAAAATACAGACGTATTTTGGGTGTTCATATGATCGGATCATACGCATCTGAAATAATTTACGGTGCGGCAATGATGATTGAGACAGAAGCGACAATTGATGATCTTAAAGAAGTTGTATTCCCTCATCCGACAGTATGTGAGGTTATTCGCGAAGCTCTTTTTGAAGTTAAATAATATAATTGTATAAAAGGAGAGATTATAATGCCAAAGAACATGTTTGTTGACCCTAAGGAAAGCTTTGCAAAAAGAAAAATCACGTTCAAGGACATTGACGTTTGCGCATATGATAAAACCATCGCAGACGAAGTGAAGGCGAAAAATTTTACAAAAAAAGATCTTCTCGGCATTTATGCGGATATGCTTGCTATCCGCGAATTTGAGACAATGCTTCAGACAATCAAAAAAACCGGTAATTATAATAATAAGGAGTTTACTTATCCCGGTCCCTCGCATCTCGGTATAGGTGAAGAGGCTACTGCTGTCGGACAGGCATATTGTCTTGATGAAAATGATTTTATTTTCGGTACTCACAGATCACATCATGAAGTTATTGCTAAAGGATTTTCCGCGATTAAAAAGCTTTCCGATGCAAAGCTTGAGGAAATAATGAAAACTTATAACGGCGGTAAGGATTATGAGATAGTCAAAGAGTTTTCTACCGCTAAAAACACAAAGGATCTTGCTAAAGATTTCTTTATTTTCGGGCTTATGACAGAGCTTTTTGCAAAAGACTGCGGTTTTTCGAGAGGTCTCGGCGGTTCGATGCACGCATTCTTCCTTCCGTTCGGCATTTTCCCCAACAACGCGATTGTCGGTGGTTCCGGTCCTATCGCAACAGGTGTTGCGCTTTATAAAAAGTGCAATAAAAAAGGCGGGATCGTCGTAGCTAACGCGGGAGACGGCGCAGCCGGACGCGGTCCTGTTTTTGAAGCAATGAACTTTGCCGCGATGGATCAGTTCTCTCAGCTTTGGGAGGAAGGTTATAAAGGCGGTCTTCCGGTGATATTTAATTTTAATAACAACCATTACGGTATGGGCGGTCAGACAAAAGGTGAAACTATGGCATACGGTGACCTTGCCCGGCTTTCTGCTATTTCTCATGATCAGATGAACGCAGAGCGTATAAACGGATGGAATCCTCTTGCTGTTATAGATGCGTATAAACGCAAGATTAAAGCGATTAAAGACGGTAAAGGCCCTGTTCTTCTTGATGTTGTCACTTATCGTATAGGAGGGCATTCTACTTCTGATGTATTTTCCTACAGAACCCAGGAAGAGACTGATACATGGGCTAAACTCGATCCTGTTATGATATTCCCGCAGCAGCTTATTGAGGCAGGCGTCGCAACAAAGAAAGAAATCGAGGCTGTCCAGAAGGAAGCAGCTGAAAGGAACAGACGTGTGTTTATGGTTGCTTCCGACCTTGAGAAATGTCCTTATACTGATTATGATAAGAATCCGACATTCCTTGAAGACTTCATGTTCTCTAATCAAAAAATAGACAAAATGCTTGACGATAAGCCGGTTCTCCTTCAGAAGCGAGAAGAAAATGAAAGAGTCCAGAAAATCGCTAAACAACAACGTTATGCTTTTGACGAAAACGGGAAGCAGTATCCCAAGATGAAGCAGTATAATATTCGTGACGGAATCTTTGAGGCACTTCTTGATAAGTTTGAAGAAGATCCTACGCTTATAACTTACGGTGAAGACGTTCGTTATTGGAACGGAGCTTTTGCGGTTTACAGAGGCCTTTCTGAAATGCTTCCTTATCACAGATTATTTAATGCCCCGATTTCTGAGAGTGCTATCGTAGGCACCGCTGTCGGTTATGGGATGGCCGGAGGCCGTGTCGTTGTAGAGCTTATGTACGGAGACTTTATCGGTTGTGCCGGAGACGAGATTTTCAATCAGATGGCTAAATGGCAGTCGATGTCTGCGGGCGGTTTGAAAATGCCTGTTGTTCTTCGTGTCTCAGTAGGATCAAAATACGGCGCGCAGCATTCTCAGGACTGGACAGCTCTTTGCGCACATATTCCGGGTCTTAAGGTTGTTTTCCCTGTAACTCCGTATGATGCGAAAGGTATGATGGCTACCGCTCTTAACGGAACAGACCCTGTTGTTTTCTTTGAAAGCCAGAGAATTTATGACAAGGGTGAAATGTTTGTTAAAGGCGGAGTCCCTGAGAACAGTTATGAAATCCCGTTTGGTGAGCCTGCTGTTCGCAGAGAAGGTAAAGATCTAACTATTCTTACGATTGGTGCTACACTTTACCGTGTTCTTGAAGCGGCTGATATAATGGAAGAAAAATACGGTATATCCGCCGAGGTTATTGATGCCCGTTCTATAGTCCCGTTCAACTATGAAAAAGTTATCGAGAGCGTCAAGAAAACGGGTAAGATACTTCTTGCATCTGATGCATGTACCAGAAACTCCGTGCTTAATGATTTTGCTCAGAACATTACAAATATGGCGTTTGATTATCTTGATGCGCCCCCAACGATCGTCGGAGCGAGAAACTGGATCACTCCTGCGTTTGAATATGACGCTGAGTTCTTCCCGCAGCCATCTTGGATCATAGACGCTGTAAATGAAAAACTTATTCCGATTAAAGGTTATGTTTCTAAACAAAATTACACGACTGAAGAAATTATCAGACGTAATAAGAAAGGTGTATAATGTTATGAAAATATTTATAGATACCGCTAATATCAATGATATCAAAAGCGCGTTTGAGCTTGGTATAATCGAAGGCGTTACGACAAATCCCACGATTATTTCCAAAGAAGGCAAAAAATTTGAGGACGCTATAAAAGAAATCGCGGAAATTGTAGGCGAAGATACGTATATTTTCGGTGAAGTAGTATCGCTTGATGCTGAAAACATGATCAAGGAAGCTTATGAGATCAAAAAACTTCATAAAAATATGATTATCAAGATACCTATGTGCAAAGAAGGAATAAAGGCTGTCAGCAAGCTCAGCAAAGACGGTGTGAAAACATGCGTTACTCTTTGTTTTTCTGCTGCTCAGGCTATCCTTGCCGCTAACGCAGGAGCGACCTATGTCGCGCCGTTCCTCGGTCGTGTTGATGATATCGGCGGAAACGGAATCCACCTTATTCAGGAAATCATGGAGATTTTTGAGATGCAGGGAATGGATACTCAGATTGTTGCCGCTTCCACAAGACATCCTCTCCATGTTATCGAGCTTGCTAAGGCAGGGGCTCATGTCGCGACAGTGCCTTACAAAACTATAATGCAGATGTTTGAACATCCTCTTACGACAAACGGGCTTGCTCAGTTTATGAAGGACTGGGAAAAAGTTCCTAAGGCATAGTTTTTTCCGTAAAAAACTTTTATTCGTGTTCTGGCGGATGAGTGAAATTATATAGTAAAACCCTGGGGAAGTAAAATACTTTTTACTTCCCCAGGGTTATTATTTACTATTATATAATATCGGTATGAAACATTTATCATAAAAAACATATCCGTAATATATTACGGATATGTCAGATAAAGAATTTATTATTAAAGCGGCTCAAAATCGTCAGCGCCGTGTTTACATATCGGGCATATAAAATCAGGCGGAAGGACTTCCCCTTCATAAATAAATCCGCATATTTTGCAAACAAACCCTTTTTTTGTTTGTTCCTGAGGCTTTGGTTTAGGTTTGATATTATCAAAATAATATTGATAGGTTACCGATATTTTATCGGAAAGAGTTTTCGCTTCCGTAATCTCAGCTATAAACAGTGTATGTGTTTTGCAGTCAGCTGTGCTTACTATCTTGCATGAAAAAAACGCGTTTGCATTTTTATCAAGATATATCAGCCCGTTTTCACTTCGGTTTACATCTTTCATACCTTTGAACTTATCCGTGTCGCGTCCGCTGGAGAATCCGAATGTTTCAAACAGTGTGAACGGAGTATCAGTTGTCAGTACGGATAGATTGAAAATTCCGGAATCAAAAATCATATCATGTGTATAGTTGTTTTTATTTACTGTTATCGCAAGCATTTTCGGGTTGTCAGATACTTGCATTACCGTGTTGATAATACACGCGTTATCTTGGGTTCCTGTTTTTGCCGAAAGGATAAAAAGTCCGTATGAAAGCTTAAATAACGCTTCTTTTTCGATTTTATTGTTTTCAGGGAGGGTAACATCTTGTTTTGTTAATCCGGAATATATTTTTTCGGATAAGTCATCAAGCTGCGGAAGCTGCTCTTCTTTTAGTGAGGATCTTAAAGTGACCGTGTTTTCGATGATATCTATATTTTTCATCGAACTTAAAATATTTTTAATCAGTGCGCCCGCCGCGGGAGCCCATGTTCCGTTTTCAATGATAGCTACGGTTCTGTTTTGAAGATTATGGGCTTTCAAGTCAGTCAAAACCGTTTCCATATTGCAGAAAATACCCGCATTGTACGTCGTGGATGCAAAGACGATATGACTGCATCTGAATGCTTCCGATACAATTACGGAAGGATGAACTGATGACACGTCATACATAACGATATTTTTGATCCCATGTTCGGCAAGTTTAAGTGCCAGGATATCTACCGTGTTTTCAGTATGGCCGTAAACGGAGGCGTATACGATCATAACAGCCTTTTCTTCCGGTATATAGGTGCTCCATTTCTGATATTTTTCTATAAACCAACCTATGTTTTTTCTCCATACCGGTCCATGAAGGGGACATAACATCTTAATATCGAGTTCTGACGCTTTTTTCAATAATGCCTGTACTTGCGGTCCGTATTTACCGACAATATTGGCATAATATCTTCTTGCGTCAGGGAGCCAGTCTGTTTCAAAATCAACTTCGTCGGCAAAAATATTCCCGTTCAATGCGCCGAATGTTCCAAACGCGTCCGCTGAATATAATATCTTATCGGTCGTATCATATGTTACCATGGTTTCGGGCCAGTGTACCATAGGGGCCATGCGGAATGCAAATGTGTGTTTGCCTGTGCAAAGCGTATCGTTTTCAGTAACACAAATAAATTTTTCGTCTACGTCAAAATCAAAAAATTGCTTAATCATCACAAGCGTTTTTGTGTTACCGATAATTTTGATATCCGGGTATTTTGCCGTGAGATCCGCAAGCGTGGCACAATGGTCGGGTTCCATATGGTTGACTATTACATAGTCAAGGGTTTTCCCTGCTAAAATGTGATTTATATTAGTGAAAAAGATATCGGAAACGGCTTTATCTACAGTATCAAGTAAAACCGTTTTCTCATCTGTAATTATATATGAGTTGTACGATACTCCTCGCGGTATCGGGAAAACGTTCTCAAAAAGAGCGAGCCTTCTGTCGTTTCCTCCTACCCAGAACATGTCATCTGTTATTTTTTTATAACCGTACAAATTTTTCACATCCTTCCAAATAGTATGATACTCTGATTTATTATAAACAAATACACGCAAATTTTACCATATTAGGGTTTATTTGTCAAGCATAACGGCATTTATTTTAATATACGGTATTATTAAAATAAAAATTCATAAATATTTCGAAAATGCAACTTGAAAAAAAATATTGTATATGATATAATATCAAAGTTGACGGCAGTCAACTTAATCTATTATTACACACACGGCGCTGATCGCCTTGGTTGCGGCATAAGTTTTCGTCGTGGAGGTAAAAACTAAGGAGGAAAATAAAATGGCGGTTATCTCAATGAAACAGCTTCTTGAGGCCGGTGTTCATTTTGGACATCAGACGAGAAGATGGAACCCTAAAATGGCGGAATATATTTTTACTGAAAGAAACGGCATATACATTATCGATCTTCAGAAAACGGTCAAAAAAGTCGAAGATGCGTATATGTTTGTCCGTGATATTGTTGAGTCCGGAGGAGAAATCCTTTTTGTCGGAACAAAAAAACAGGCTCAGGACAGCATTAAAGAAGAAGCTGAACGTGTCGGTATGTATTATGTAAATTCACGTTGGCTCGGTGGGATGCTCACAAATTTTGCCACCATAAAAACCCGTATCGAGCGTCTTGCTCAATTACGTAAAATGGAAGAGGACGGAACTTTTGAACTTCTGCCGAAAAAAGAAGTTGTTAAGCTTAATCTTGAAATCGAGCGTCTTGAAAAATATCTCGGCGGGATAAAAAATATGAAAAAACTTCCCGCAGCAATTTTCATCGTTGACCCGAAAAAAGAAAGAAACGCTGTTGCCGAAGCAAGAAAGCTTGCGATTCCGATTGTTGCCATTGTTGATACAAACTGTGACCCCGATGAAATTGATTATGTTATTCCCGGAAATGATGACGCGATAAGAGCTGTCAAACTGATTTCCGCTACTATAGCCAACGCCGTGCTTGAAGGCAAACAGGGTGAACAATTTGGCGAAGATGTTATCGAAGAAGCTTCTGAAGATGTTTCGGAAGACATTGAGATGGCAGAATAATTCAAAAGGAGAGACGAGAAATGGCTAATATATCAGCAAAAGAAGTTCAGGCTCTCAGGGAGAGAACCGGAGTTGGCATGATGGACTGCAAACGTGCGCTTGTTGAGACAGACGGCGATATGGAAAAAGCGGTTATCCTCTTAAGAGAAAAAGGGATTGCCAAAGCGGATAAAAAAGCGTCCAGAATAGCCGCGGAAGGTGTAATCGCCATATATCAGGATAACGGCGTGACCGTTCTTTGCGAAGTTAACGCAGAAACCGACTTTGTTGCGAAGAATGCGAAATTTCAGGCATTTGCCGATAACATTGCCTCTGTTGTAGCGAAAGAAGCTCCCAAAGACGTAGAGGCTTTGATGAACTGTAAATATCCCGGAGAAGATCTTACCGTTGAAGACAAACGTAAAGAAATGGTAATGGTCATAGGTGAAAACATGAATGTAAGGCGTTTCGTAAGGCTTGAGGGTAATGTGTACACATATAACCACGGGAACGGCAGGATAGGTGTTGCTGTCAAATTTGATGCTCCTGCTGACGAGTGTGCGAAAAATGTTTGCATGCAGGTCGCCTCTATGAACCCTAAATATATCAGAGAATCCGATGTTCCTGCAGCGGTTCTCGAGCAGGAAAAAGAGATAATAAAAGTTCAGATAAAGAACGATCCTAAAAATGCGAATAAACCTGATTCTATTATAGAAAAAATGGCTTCCGGCAAAATTGGTAAATTCTTTACTGAAAACTGTCTCGAGGATCAGGAATATTTTATCGATGACAATATGACGGTCGGGGAATATATCGCAAGCTGTACAACCGCGAAAGTCGTTGAGTTTGTCCGCTTTGAGAGAGGCGAGGGAATGGAGAAGAGAGAAGACAATTTCGCAGAAGAAGTCGCAAGTATGATAAAATAAATATTTAATAAATAGTTAAATCCCGCCGGCAATGCATTATTGCCGGCGGGATTTATTTATATAAAACACATTTTTTATTTCACGGTATTAAATTTGCTTTGATAAAAATGTTTCTTTGTGACCAATGTTCAATGTCGAAAACTTTGTGTTTCAAAGCGTTTCACCCATTGTTTTTGACACGTAACATGTATATTATATACAAAAATAAAACTAAATAGAGACTGTATATTGACAATTTAACTACTTTCCCGTATAATACAAGTAGTATTTATTACAAAATTATTTCAAAAATAAGGTAATCGGGAATGGTATATTACTCATATTCTTCCTAAGGAAAACGGCAGACCTTTCCCTCCCAAACTGTGCCTTCATGTTTTTGAGGCGGAGGGTATGCCGGAATTTACGGGAGCAAATGAACAGAATCAAATGCGGGGGTTGGATTCATATATAGAAAAGAATCTTACGCCTGATATCTGGTGGATAGATGCGGGATGGTACCCATGCAAAGGTGAGTGGCATAAAACAGGTACATGGAAGATCGATAGTGAAAGGTTCCCTCGCGGGCTTCTTCCCATAGGCGAAAAATGCGCGGAACACAATACGCGATTTTTGCTTTGGTTTGAGCCTGAACGTGTTTTTGAAAACAGCGATATCGCCAAAAAGCATCCTGAATGGCTGCTTAAATGTGATGAGCCGGATGAATGGTATAAGAAGAACGCACTTTTGAATCTTGCTATTCCCGAATGCGTCGATTTTATAACAGACACTGTCGATGCTATTATAAAAGAAAACCATGTTACTATTTATCGTCAGGATTTTAATTTTGATCCTGCTCCTTGCTGGGATGAAGCTGAGACAGAGGATAGAATAGGCGCGGTAGAAAATCTGCATGTTCAAGGCTATCTTAGGTATTGGGATGAGCTTTTACGCAGGAACCCCGGACTTGTTATAGATTCATGTTCGTCAGGCGGACGTCGTAATGACCTTGAAACCATGCGAAGAGCAGTTACGCTACATTATACCGATATAGGATACGGGAACCATCCGAGAAAACAAAAACAACATCGTCTTATGTTTGAATGGATACCGTATTTCAGAGCTCATAATATGAATTGGCTTGATCCCGAAACATGTGAGTACGGTTCAAATTGGTTTGCCCCTGACTCTTTTGCATATTATTCGGCGTTTGTGCCGGCGATTACGGATATGACTCCTCATAATGCAGGGGAAAAGGATCTCGATTTGGCACATAAGATGATAGGTATCTGGAAGCAAGTCGCTCCGTTTATGTTAAGTGGTGACTATTATCCGCTTACTGTATGCAGAAAATCTTCTGAGGATTTTTATGCAATGCAATTTCATGATGAAATATCTGAGCGCGGGTTTTTCCAGATTTTAAGTAATGCGCGTAATCCTGAACGCCATTTTATCCTGAGGCTTCACGCAGTCGATCCATCTTCGTCATATTTGGTGACAGATCTTTATACAGGCAAAACTCTTTTATTTAAAGGTAAACAGCTTATAGACGGAGTGGAATATGAACTTGATGCAAAATCAGCGATTGTATGTGTATATCAAGTTGTTTACTTATATTATTTTGAGGATTATCCGGCGGATAAAATAGGAAAGATCCTGAATAAAAATGTCAATACTGTTTATACGCTTCTGGCACGCGCGCGAACCCTTTTGAAGGAAAAGCTTGAAGGAGAAGAAAATGCAAAATAAAATTAAGTCGTCATTTGCTCATATTCACGCTGAGGAATCTCTTAAGAGAAAGACTAGGAACTATGTGCATGAAAAACTGGCTTGTCAAAAGAAGTATAGGGCGTTGAGATATTCTGTCATTGCCGCCGTATGTCTTTTTGTTATTATATGTGCGGGTGGGGTCATGTCCTTTATGTTGCCTACAGCGGCAATCAGTATGGATATCAATCCGTCACTTGAATTTAAGGTGAATATGTATGATCTAGTTATAGATGTGGTCGGATATAATGATGAAAGTAATATTTTAGTCGAAAATCTGAAAATAAAATATATGAATTATGCAGACGCGATAATTGCTGTTATGGAAGACGATATGACCGCTTCATATATACAGGATGCAGAATTTCCCGAAATTACAGTTGTGAGCGGCTCTGATGAAATAAACGATAAAATAGCGGGATGTATTTCAGAAAAAACAAAGATTCCGGCGCAAAACATATATTGTCTGGCTGATAACGGTGTAATTGATCAGGCGCATTCGGAAGGGATCTCTTTTGGAAAATACCGTGCGTTTTTGGAGCTTAAAAAACTTGTTCCGGATATTACGGTTGAAGATGTCAAGAATTTATCTATGAGGGAAATACGTGATATGGTTGAAAGCTTTTCTGACGGCGGAAATTCTTCCGAAAGCCAGCACGGCGAGGGAAACGGACATGCGTACGGCAGATGATTTGTTATAAAAAATATAAAACGTCTTGATTTGCGGTTTATAACCGATTTCAGGACGTTTTTATGATATTGACATTAAGTCGTTTGTTGACTAATATATATATTTATGCTACAATATATAATAAAGGAGGGCTGTTTATGTGTAATGAGATAGAGGTGCTCAAGGACAAAATCGTTAAATCAGCCGACCCGGAATTTATTATATTATTCGGGCAAAAAAATTATATAGGATCAGATAAAATACGCGAAGTAAATCTTTGTATAGTTGTGTCATGCACTGATTGTAAAAAAACGGAGAAAAGAATTTATCTTGAGGTCGAGAGTGATATATCTTTTAATATTATCGTATATACCCATGAAGAGTGGCTTCGTTTGAAAAATGATGATACGAGTTATGTTGCCTCTATAATCAAAAAAGGAGTTTTGATTTATGAGAAGGCATAACAGGACAGAAGACAGCCGAAGATACTTTGACTGGCTTGAACGGGCTGAAAGCGATCTTTCATGCGCGAAAATTCTTAAGGACAATGACGGTGATAACTGTAACGCTGCCTTCCATTGTCAACAATGTATTGAAAAAGCTCTAAAGGGCTTTTTACTGTATGTTACAAAAAACCATGTTGACGGGCATAATCTTACATATCTTTGCCGCACAGCGATGAAATATGATTCTTTTTTTTCTGACTGGCTTGACGAAAGCAGTGAACTCAACAGATACTACATTGAAACGAGATATCCTACTGACCGTGGGTTTGACGTGTCTGATGAGATGCTTGAAAAGCTTTATAAGATGGCTGAAAGTATGTATGAATTCATTTTCAAGCAAATATCGTCTGATGTGTTTAAGTAATGTTGTATATTATAACACATCCTGTAGGTCATAATATACTTCGATTATTTTGCTCCATGTGACCGGTCCGACGACTCCATTTGCCGGGATTCCGAATTTTTTTTGAAACGCTATAACTGCGTTATATGTCTGTGTGCCGAAAATTCCGTCGGGAGTCAAAGATGGGATTTCAGGGTAATAATTGCTTATAAAATTAAGATAACGCTGTAACTCTTTCACGTTTTCGCTTGTTTCACCGGATGAAAGTACGTATCCGGGATATAGTTTTACTCCGTAATAAGTATCTGGAAGTGATTCGATAAGCTTGATGTATGCGTCTGAAAGAGCGTTCCATGTATCTCTTCCGACGATACCGTCCGGAGTCAGATTATTTTTTGATTGAAAGATCATTACCGCGTCTTTTGTTTGCGGGCCGAAAACCCCGTCCGGATTTATCATATAATATTCAGGGTTGAAAAACGCGAGCGTTGCGAGATAATTTTGTATAATCCTGACCTCGTTGCCGCTCATTCCTTCTTTAAGGATGAAAGGGAAAACCGGTTCAAGTTCGTTTATTTTTATTCCTTCAGAATTCAGGTTACCAAGCTGTTTAACTCCCGTATATATACTTGCGATCTTATACCATGTTTTTTTCCCTACGATTCCGTCCGGCGTGAGACCGAAAACTTTTTGGAAATCTTTTACGGAAGTTTCAGTCGCTGTATCGAACACTCCATTCGGATTTGGTATCCTGCTGATTGCGGGGTAGTTTTTGCTTATCCTGTTGAGCTCTTCCTGTATGAGTTTAACTTCGTTCCTGCTGCTTCCGAGTTTTAACGGGATACCGGGATAAGCTTCTTTTATGTTTTGTACAGGAGCGTTTTTTACAATATTGATATTATTACCGTAATATTTTTGTAATATCTGGTAAGGTGTAAGCCCGTTTTTTGCGTCGGTTACGGTCCCCCACTGGGAGAGACCGTTGCAAACAACGGTCGAGCCGCTGCAGTATCCTGCGGCAAGAGGGAATATGCTTCCTTCTCTGACTATATAATCATTGAAAAGCTCATCGGTTATGTTGCTTATATTATTGAAAATATCTCTCTGATATATAAACGCCTGATCATAGTCCGGACTGTTTGTTATATCAAAATTATACCCTCTGTTGCGGTACCAGCCTGTATATATCCGGTTGAGGGCAAAACTTGTTATAGCATAGATATTTGCTCTGATGGCGTTTTCTGGCCATGTTGGGTATATTTCGCTTGACGCGACATTTTTTATGTAATCTATAAACGGAACCTGAACATTAGGCGCCGGACTGTCTGGCGGTCCGAGGTGTACTGTTATTGTTTGTGGTATAATCGGTGTATATTGTTCAGCCATTACATGTCTCCTTGATCATTATGGATATCAGGTTTCTGTTCTTCGACATTTATTATCAATTCATATGGGGTTGCGGCTGTTTTAAGAACCATGTTCGCGGTTTGAATTGACAAGACATCTTCAAAAACAGGAACATTTTCAAATTTCATTGTCACAAAGTCGGGATGTTCTACAATAATTGTATATGTTGTGAATGGGTTTTCAGAACCTGGGGTTTCGGATTTTTCTTTTGCAACAGCTGGTAGTTCAAATTCAGGTGTAAGACCTGATTCGTCCGTTTCCGCTGTTGTTATAAGGTAGCCTTTGTCATTACCGAAAGTTTTTATTATGTATACTTTTGCGTTTGTCACGGGAAAAGTTTGTCTCGCTGTTAAGGCCTGCACTTTCAGAAAACCTGTTTTATTATTTTCTTTTTTGAATTCATCATATAATTCTTTCGCTGTTACGTCATTAGTTTCAATAATTTCTGGTTGCTGGTCAGTGTTATTGATGTTTGTGTCAGATTCTTTTTCAATATCATTTTTTTCAGGCAGTCTGTTTTTTTCTTCAACAAGTGTTTCTTCAGTTTCTTTTTCGTTAACAGAAGATATTGATACCGTTGCAGTCTCTACTGCGGTATTATTTTTTTTTATGTTTCTGTAAT
>CALWNV010000017.1 GCA_944382895.1 uncultured Clostridia bacterium
CCGTAGTGAAAAGTGCCTTGCTGCCCGGTTATGGGATCCGTTCTGTATCCATAAGGGCTGCTGGGATTGCTCAGTGAGCGCGTTGAAAGCGGCTCATACAGAGTTGTGAGAGCCTGAGCGGGGATTTGTACTGCGGAAAAAATTGATATCACCATCATTACCGCGAGTACCAGACTTAGTTTTCTGCCTTTTTTCATTTTTTTCAACCTCCTTTATTTTAAGTCTGAAATATTTTTTTTAATTGTATTTTTGCAGTTGTAATTTTGACATAATGTATTATAACATATTTCCACTTATTTGTCAATATATATCAAAAAATTTTTTCATTGTTTATTTTTTTATGTATATTCGACAAGTTTCGACAATTTTTGCAAAATAAATAAAAATAAAATTAAATAGAAATAAGTAATGTTATAAATTTTTATAAATTCAAATTATGGAGCCTAATTTCTGTTAAGAAGGTCTTATTGATAAGTATGCGCCGGTATGTTCAAGGGTTTAATTATCATTTTTTATGATATAAAAATATTCGGTAATTTGTTTCAAATACAATCAGTAAAACAGATTAAATCGTTTTTTTTAACATATGGCAAAGATTTTACAGAAGCGTATATATTAATATCTACAAAAAATAAATATTATAAAAAATATCTTGATTTTATTTTCCGATTAATGTATAATAAAAATAGTAAAATATAATTTTTATAATCAAGAAAGAGGTCGTGCTTTTATGGACTCAAAAGCGGTGTCGTTGTTTCAAAAACCTGAAGACGCGTTTTCCCTCGGGATCCTTCCGACAGAAGGGGCAAAAGAGCTCGCTACGAAAATTAATGATTATCTTATGTCGTGGTTTTATGCAGCTCATCCGGAAGCTATGGATGATCCTGATGTAAGAAGCTCTCTTTTGATTCAGGCTTCGTTTCCGAGGTTTTTGTCAGGAGACGGAAAATGCGTTTTGAATGAGACAGTAAGAGGGGACGACATTTATATTGTAGTGGATGTGGGGAACTACAGTATTGAGTATTCGATGTTCGGTAAAAAAGTACCTATGTCTCCAGACGATCATTTTCAGGACCTTAAACGTGTTATATGCGCTGTCGGCGGTAAAGCTCATAGAATAAATGTTATCATGCCGATATTATACGGCGGCCGTCAGCATAAACGTTCGGCAAGGGAATCTCTTGATTGTGCTCTCGCTTTACAGGAAATTGAGAGGATGGGCGTAAAAAACGTTATAACTTTTGATGCGCACGATCCCAGGGTCCAAAATGCAACGCCTCTGATGGGCTTTGATAATGTTATGCCGTATTACCAAGTATTGAAAGCGTTGCTGCGTAATGTTGATGATCTTATTCTTGATAAAAATCATATGATGGTTGTAAGTCCGGATGAGGGAGCTATGGGCAGAAATATGTATTATGCTTCCGTTCTGGGGATCGATTTGGGAATGTTTTATAAGAGAAGAGATTTTTCAGTTATAGTAAACGGACGTAATCCTATTGTTGCGCATGAATATCTTGGTTCTTCCGTGTCTGGCAAAGATATTCTTGTAGCGGATGATATTATTGCTTCAGGAGACAGTATGCTGCGGTTAGCTGAAGATCTTAAGGAACAGGGCGCCAGAAGGATCTATATGTTTGCTACGTACGGGATGTTTACAGAAGGACTGGAAAAATTTGATAAAGCTTATGATGATGGTATGATTTCCGGTATATTGACGACAAATCTTACATATAGGATGCCGGAACTTCTCAGGAGAAAATGGTTTATTGAAGTTGATGTTTCGAAATATATCGCGTATTTTATTCTTGCAACGCATCAGAATCATTCGGTAACAACGATTCTGGATCCTCATGCTAAAATAAAAGCGTTGCTTAAGGAATACAGAGAAAAACACGGACAAGCTTGATATGAGTAGTAACACTTTTTTTGCCGTGATAAATCGGATGAAGTATATTAATCGCTGGGGGCTTATGCGCAATAGCGATAATGAAAATTTACAGGAACATTCTTTTCAGACGGCTATTCTTGCCCATGCTCTCGCACTTATAGAAAATGTTAAATTCGGAGGTACTCTCGATCCGGAAAAAGCTGCTGTTATTGCCCTTTATCATGACAGTTCGGAAATCATAACAGGAGATATGCCTACTCCTGTTAAATACAGCAGTGAAGCATTGACGTTATCATATAAACGATTGGAACATGAAGCCGGGGATGTCCTTCTTGATAAAATTGAGCCTCAGTTGAGAGAATATTACAATGATATTTTTAACAGCGAGAACAGCCGGGAATGGGTTGTTGTCAAGGCAGCGGATACACTTGCCGCGTATATTAAATGTATTGAGGAAATAAAAGCCGGAAACAATGAATTTATAGGAGCTCGGGCATCTGTTTTACAGAAGTTATCCCGAGTTGATCTGAACAGTCTCAGATATTTTATTGAAACATATCTTCCGGCATATGAGCTTACGTTGGATGAACAGTGATAAAGGGGAAATTTGATGGATTATTCAGTTAAATCTCTTGAAAAACATCGTGAATGGCAGGGGAAGATTGAGGTTATAAGTCGTGTGAAGATACAGACAAGGGAGGATCTGTCGCTTGCCTATACCCCGGGGGTCGCTGAACCGTGTTTGCAGATACAAAAGAATATTGCCGAGAGTTACAGGCTTACGCGGCGAGCGAATCTTATTGCTGTCGTTACGGACGGGACAGCTGTACTCGGCCTCGGAGATATAGGTCCTGAGGCGGGGATGCCTGTTATGGAAGGTAAATGTGCCCTTTTCAAAGAATTCGGGAATGTGGATGCCGTGCCTTTATGCGTGCGTTCCAAAGATGTTGATGAGATAGTGCGTACGATAAGCCTTATTTCCGGGAGTTTCGGAGGAATAAATCTTGAGGATATTTCCGCTCCGAGATGTTTTGAGATAGAAGAAAAGCTTAAGAAAGTATGTGATATTCCCGTTTTCCATGATGATCAGCACGGAACGGCAGTAGTGGTTGCTGCTGCGGTCCTTAATTCTCTTAAAATTGTAGGGAAAGATCCTTCACACGTGACTGTTGTTCTGTGCGGCGCGGGCTCTGCCGGGACAGCTATTACAAAAATGCTTAAAAATATTAATATAGGTGATATAATAGTTACCGATCGTAATGGTATTTTATGTCGAGGAGATAGATCTCTTTCGGGTGAACATGCTGAACTTGCGAGGATCACCAACAGAAATATACTCAGAGGTGATCTTTCTGTCGCTCTTAATGGTGCGGATGTTTTTATAGGTGTTTCTGCACCGGGAATAGTTTCGGAGAAGATGATTTCCTCAATGGCGAAAGACGCGATAGTCTTTCCGATGGCGAATCCTGTTCCGGAAATCATGCCCGATAAAGCGCTCAGGGCTGGAGCTCGCATTGTCGGTACAGGTCGGAGCGATTTTCCAAATCAAATAAACAATGTTCTTGCTTTTCCGGGGATTTTCAGAGGCGCATTGGATGTTCTTGCTACCGATATAAACGATGAAATGAAGCTTGCGGCGGCAAAAGCTATTGCGGGTTATATAAAAGATGAAGAATTAAATGAGGAAAATATAATTCCATCTGCGCTTGACAGAAATGTTTCAGCTGCCGTAGCGCGAGCCGTGGCGGAAGCCGCGGTCAGAAGCGGAGTAAGTCGGATATGAAAAAAATTGCATTTTTTTTTATTTTGATTATTTTGATATCTTCAGGCTGTGTAAGTCGGGAACCTGAACCGTCTCAGGAACAGATTGACACGCTTTTTGAGAATTATAAAGAGATTGTTGAAAATAATAATTTTTTACAAGAGCTGGTATCTTTGAAATTCAGTGACGATGATTATCTGATATCCGAATGTAAAAATGTTTCAGGAAGGATACAATCTTTTGCCTCTGATCTTTCAGAAACGGAAAATTTGTTGAATTATGAGCGCTTCGCTTTTTTACGGTATGATATTGCGGATATACAGGCTGAGGTGAAAAATCTTAAAGTTATCGTACAAACAGAAATAAAAAAGAATGAACCGTTCACTAAACAAAATCCCAGGCTTTGGGGTTAGAAAATATAATTGTAATGCGGGATATAAGATATGATGTCTTGTCCCGCATTTTTTACGGTAATTCCATGTAAAGCATGAGCATATTATTTAATTATGACAGTAAAGGATTATAAAAAAGTTCGGAAAATGTTTGATATTTAAATTCGAAAAAAAATTGAACGCAAAATTTAGTTAAATTGCACAATAAAAAAACAAAAACATTTATAAAAAAAACTTTTTAACAGCAATATTTCGCGTGGTTGAGAAAAAAAACGAAATTCGTCGAAATCACTGTTGTAATACATGTATAACAGACTCAAAAAAATGTGGGAGTAAAATAACTAATTTTACTTTTAATACGCGTCTTTAATAAGGTAAAGTGCACAAAATTTGTATTTTTTGTGATTGCGTCAGGGTTTTTCCATTTTTTTCGTTTGCCCGTTTTTTTATTGACAAGTCCAGGATAAAGTATTATAATATTAAAGCAAATAGGGGATAGATGCGGGTTTTTTGTCCGCATGCTATTGTTTTTTTTGTGAAAGATTCAGTGTGAAGAAGGTGTTTATTGATGCGAAAGAAGGTTATAGCGGTTATTTGCCTAATGACAGTTATTTTTCAGGTTTTTTCCGCTACAACGTTCGCAGCGGAGGAGATCGACGGCGAACTGACTATCGATACTCCGTTTGTTCCGGTTTATCTTGAGGGGTCATACGGCGAGTTTTTGCAGAATAATGCGAGAACACTCGATGATATCGATGGTGTTATTTATGTCGATGTCCCGAATCCCAAAGCAGCATCCGACGATATAACGTTTGATACTGTTGACGGCAGAGAGAATGTTTTGATAATGGACGAAACCGGATTTATCGAATGGGAAATAAATGTTCAGACGGCCGGTCTTTATGTTCTCGGTGTGGACTATTACACAATTGAGGGCAAAGGCGGAAAAATTGAGCGTTCGATTTACATAAACGGAGAGCTCCAGTATAACGAGGCCCGGACGGCAAGTCTTGACCGTAATTTTATTGATGAACCTACCGGTGAATATGACGAAGATGGAAATGAGCTTTATTTTTATCGTGACAAGAGCGGTAATGAGACAAGAACAAAACAGGTAGAGCTTAATCATTGGGTGGATAATTATTATTTTCAGGATTCAAACGGCTCATATACAACCCCGTTAAAGTTTTATCTCAAAAGCGG
Source organism: uncultured Clostridia bacterium (assembly GCA_944382895.1). Lineage (GTDB taxonomy): Bacteria > Bacillota > Clostridia > Oscillospirales > UBA644 > QAKR01. The sequence continues at coordinate 5,249 of CALWNV010000017.1, forward strand.
CGTTAATACGATAAGACTGGAATCTGTCCGTGACAGGGTCGCGATTGAGAAGCTTTATTTTTACACGGTTCCGGCTGACCGTTCATATACTGATTTTTTGTATGAACAGTCTTTGGAAGGTTATGTAGGCGAAGGAGATCAGCTTATTGCCAAGGTTCAGGCTGAATATCCTTCACTTAAATCCGACTCTATGCTTTTTGCTACGTTCGACCGTTCATCTGCGGCTACAGAGCCTCCCTCACAGGATTGTCTTAAGCTTAATATCATGGGTGGAGACCGTTGGAAGACAATAGGTCAGTGGGTTGAATATGAGGTCGATGTCCCTGAAGCGGGTCTTTATAAAATCGTGCTTAGGTACAGGCAAAATCTCGCTGCGGGGCTTTTTTCCTCCCGTGAGATAACCGTTAACGGTGAGCTTCCTTATGACGAGAGTTCAGGTGTTCAGTTCCCTTACAGCGGAAACTGGGGCATGGTTACTCCGGAAGATGAGTACGGCGATCCTGTTTTATTTAAGTTTAATGAAGGCACAAACACGATTCGTATAAAAGCCGTTACAGGAGAACTTAACGATATTGTAAACTCTGTAGAAAACATAATAAGGGCATTACAGGAAGATTATCGTAAAATAGCGGCTGTTATAGGAACAATGCCTGACAACATGATAGTTTATGATGTTGAAGCGGAACTCCCTGAAGTTGTGGCGGATTTCCGAGCACAGGGCGATATGGTAAATCAGATATATAATAAGCTTCTGGGAATACTTGGTGAAGAGGGACAGTATACTGCTCAGCTTGACCAGATAGCCGATAATCTTTATTATATAAACGAAAATCCGTCTTATATTGCAAGCCGGATGACTCAGCTTAATAATGACATAAGTTCTCTCGGAGATTTTATGTCAACTTGTCGTGAACAGCCTTTGGAAATAGATTACATAATGGTTGCTGAAAAAGACTATGTTATTCCTGACGCAGAGGCTGATATTTTTTCTTCTCTTGTTCATCAGGCAAAGATATTTTTTGCTTCCTTCTACACTGATTTAAATACAATTTCCGGCGACAGAAATGATGATAAATATGATGACTATGCCCGTATCTGGACAACTACTGCGCGTGACTATGCGATTATGATACGTCAGATAATTGACAGAAGTTTTATTCCGGAGTACGGAATCGATCTTGATTTTCAGTTGTTCCCCGGCTCTCTTACCAACTCTGTGCTTGCAGGGGATGTGTGTGAGGCTATGATACAGCAGGGGCCCGGAACCATACAGGATATGGCTGCACGACATGTCATCTATCCGTTTAATTTCTTTGAGACTACGGAGCGTACTTTTACAAATAAGTTAACGGGTGAGACAAAAACGATTACCGTCCCCGGTTTCAAAGATATTAAATCCCGTTACCCTGAAGATCTTTTCGGCGGTGTTACAATTGAGATGGACAAAGACGAGACAACCGGGGATGCGATATTTATGACATATGGTATACCGGAAACAGTTAACTTCTCGTTATTGTATTATCGTACGGATATTTGTTCAGAGTATAATATTCCGCTTCCGGATACATGGGATGATTATTATACATTGATTCCGCTTTTACAAAAATATAATATGAATATTGCCGCGCCGGATGTAAGCGTTCTGATATATCAGTACGGAGGAACTCTTTATAGGGATAACGGGCGTTATTCAAACATCGATAGTGATCTTTACCTTGATCTTTTTGTAAAATGCAATGAGTTTATAACTCAGTATAAATGCCCGATTTCATATGATGCGCTCAACAGATTTAAGACAGGCGAGATGCCGATAGTTATGGGTGAAATTGGAATGTTCACAACTCTTTCGATTTTCAGCCCTGAAATCAAAGGGCTTTGGGCGTTTGAGGTTACTCCCGGAGTTGAACAGGAAGACGGCAGTATAAACAGAGATGTAGTTCCTTCTGGAAACTATACATTTATGCTTGCCGATTCACAGTATAAGGAAAACGGTTGGGCGTTCATCCAGTGGTGGACCAATACCGAGACACAAGTGGAATACGGACGTGAATGTGAAAGTCTTGTCGGTCAGACAGCTCGTTATAATTCCGCAAACAGAGAGGCGTTTATGTCCGCGCCTTGGAAATCCTCTGAGCTTGAGGTTTTGCTTGAACAGTTTGATAATATAAGACCTAAAGAAGTATGTTTCGGGGATTATATGTCCGCACGTTATATTTCATTCGCGAAGACAGAGGTTTTGGTAGAGGGTAAAGGCGACGGTCGTGAGACTATCCTTTCTCACATGAACGAAATTAACAGAACGATACAGCAAAAACGTGAAGAACTCGGGCTTCCGGAATAAAGAGGAAGGGGGAAAGTTAAAAGTGAAAAAACAACTTTTCAGTTATAAATTTAAGCGTAAATTCAAAAATCTTGATCTCCTCTTTTTCCTCGGCCCCTATGCGGTGACGTTTTTTGTATTTACGATTCTTCCTGTCGTTGTGTCTTATTTTATCGCGTTTACTCAGTTTAATACGATGGAATTCCCGGTATGGGTTGGCCTTGAAAATTACCGCAGGTTGTTTCTTGAGGAAGAATATTTTATGCTTTGTCTGCAGAACTCATTCGTTCTTGCCTCAATTTCCGGACCGCTGAATTATGCGGTTGCGTTCGGTTTTGCATGGGTGTTGAATGAGGTCCCACCCAAACCGAGAACAGTTTTGACGTTGCTTTTTTATTTGCCTTCCATGAGCGGCGGGTTTGATGTTATTATGAACATGCTTCTCAGCTCGGATAGATATGGATGGATAAATTCTTTTCTTATAAAAGTCGGCGTTATTTCGGACCCGATACAGTGGGGGCAGACAGAGGAGCTTATGCTTCCGCTGGCGATTATTCTGCTTCTTTACGGTGCTTTAGGAGCTCAGTTCCTTGTTTTCCTTTCAAGCTTGCAGGGAGTTGACCGCTCTCTTTATGAAGCCGGTGCTGTTGACGGTATCAGTAACAGATGGCAGGAGCTTTATTATATTACTCTTCCGTCCATTAAAGGACAGCTGATGCTTAATGCTATACTTACAATTACAGCCGCGGTTAATATTTCTGCTCCCAGTATATTCGGTAGTCCGACTTATAACTATAAACTGTATACTCTTTCGATGCTTGCGGCTGATTATTCGGGGCGTCTTGAGATGGGGTATGTTACGGCTATTTCATCAATTATGCTTATCATCTCTGTCACGATCAATAAGATTGTACAGTATTTGATAGGTAAAATAGGAAGATAGAAAGGAGGGGGATTCTGTGACAGACAGATATTCAGAACAGCAATCTGTTAAAAAACGTAAAAAATTTGTTATTTTTAAGCGAAAGCCTAAATTTGACGAAGAAGGAAATCCGATTTATGTTAAGAAAAAGAAGCTTTATTCTTATCATCGTTTGAACAGGACCTTTACCGGCGACCTTGTTCTGACTTTGTTTCTTCTTTTCGGCGGAATTTTTATGTTGTTTCCGCTGGTTTATACGATAAGTAATTCTTTGAAACCTTTGCATGAGCAATGGCTGTTTCCCCCTAACCTTATAGTTAAAAATCCTACGTTTGATCATTATATAGATTTGTTTAACTTCATGGGGAATTCCTTGGTTCCCATGACAAAATATCTGTTTAACTCTCTTTTCCTTTGTGTTGCATGTACGATAGTTACGGTTTTATCATGTTCAATGTGCGCATATGTAATATCAAAACGTGAATTCAAAGGGCAGACAGCGCTGTTTAAGCTGATAGAGCTTTCTCTTATGTTTTCAGCTCCGGCATCAGGTATAATCAATTACATTATAGTTGCGAATTTGAATCCGGTCGATTCATACTGGCCGTTGATCGTTCCGTGTTTGGCAAACTCATTTTATATGTATATTCTTAAAAATTTCATGGATACGTTCCCGACTTCTATTCTTGAGGCTGCCCGTATAGACGGAGCGGGCGAGTTCAGGATATTCTGGCAGATAGTTATGCCCGGATGTAAACCGGCGTGGATGACCGTCATACTGTTCGCTGTTCAAGGTTACTGGGGTATGGATACCGGTGCGTTTGTATTCAAAGAAGAAATGAAAGGTATTAATGCCGGTATCAATGCAATAACTTCCGTAAGCGTTCAGCGTGCCGGAGTAACGGGAGCGGTAGGTATTTTGATGATGATAGTTCCTCTTGTTACATTTATCATTACCCAAAGTAATATCATGGAAACTATGACGACATCCGGCATGAAGGATTAAGGAGGAGAGTAGATGAAAAAAGTAAAGTTTATAATTGCTGTTGCTCTTCTCGGTGCGTTTTTGGTGGGTATGAGTGCGTCATCGTTTGCATTACCTATAAATATAAATATGGTCGATAACTATTTTTATAATCAGGATGCAGCCGCGGTTTCATCTCCGGTGGCGTACAGGCCTCTTGATGTTTTGGGTTTGTCTTCATGGAAACTCGATACTTCGTTTAATCCGGTTGATACGTTTGTTTATAAAGAGTATCTGTATATCGTTGATAAAGGCGGCTCTCAGATACTTGTTATTGATGAAGAATACAATCTGGTAAAGAAGATATCTGAAATAAAAGATTCTCCGGATTATACAGTCCCTGATATCGATAAATATATTTACAATGAAGACGGGACGCGTGAAGAAGACAGTACAATGGCTCGCGCAAACAAATACAATTTCAAAAATCCTGAAGGAATGTTTATTACAGACGAAGGGTTAATGTATATTGCCGATACCGAAAACAGGCGCATTGTCGTGTGTGATCTTGACGGAGTGTGCGTTCGTGTTTATCAATCGATAAGAATAGATGTCCTCGGTGTGACGTTTGTATTCAAACCTGAAAAAATAGTTGTTGACAGATCTGGGACGATGAGCATTATTTCTTACGGAGTCAATAAAGGCCTTATACAGATAGATTCTGACGGTTCTTTCCAGCAGTTCTTCGGGGCTCCTGCTACGACAATTGCGGCAACGGACTGGATCTATGCGATATTCGCCAGTGCGGAAAGTCTCTCTTCTCGTATACAGTCTGTTCCGGCCGAATATACCAGTATCACCGCTGACAGTAAAGGCTTTATCTATACCGCTTGTTCAGATACTTCAACAGGAGCGCCGCCGCTTCAGAAACTCAGCGCAGACGGTTCAAATATTCTAACGCAGGAAGAGGCCAGATATTCAGGCTTTGGGGATTTACAGACTTCTCCTGAGAGCGGTCAGACGACGTTGATCGATGTTGCGGTCAATGAGGAAACAGATACATATACTATTCTTGATTCTACTCACGGGCGGTTTTTTACATATGACAGCAGCGGGAAACTGTTATTTGTAGGTGGCGGTGTTGGTAATCAATACGGACGTTTCAAGTCTCCTACATCTATTGTTTGCAGAGGTGATCAGATTGTAATTACCGATGCAGGAAACCAAACGGTAACTGTTTATGAAACAACAGATTACGCGGAAACAGTGTGTGATGCGATTTCTCTTTATAAATCCGGTGATTATGATGCTGCGGCCGATATGTGGGATCAGGCTATACAGTATTATTCTAATTTGTATATCGCTTATGAATCCCTGGGTAATATCCAGGTTATTAAAGGTCGTGATCTTCCTGATGATCAAGTCGATTTAAGAATGGAATATTATGCTAAGTCTTTGGAATATTTTAAGCTTGCCGAATCCAAAAGCGGATATTCGGACAGTTTCAAAGAACTCAGGAATCAGGAACTGTCAAAATATTTCACAGTTATATTTATAAGTTTTTGTGTTGTTTTCATTGGTATAATTGTTTTGATATATGTAAGAAAATACCGTAAGAACAGGGCTGAAGAAAAGAGGAGGGTTGGCTGATGGTTAAGATAAAGTGGAAAAGCATAGGTCAAAGGATCCTCGAATGGCTTTTATCTGTATGGAAAGGGTTTGTCGGAGGGCTTAAGCACTTACCTTATGCGTTTTATATACAGGTACATCCGTTTGACGGCTTTTTCCGTTTGAAAAACGAGCAATCCAGACGCAGTATTCCGTGCGCGGTTATTCTTTATGCTATGTTGGCTATTTCGTCAATATTGAAAAGACAGCTTACCGGATATTTGTTTGCCGATACGGCAGCTCAGTTGCAGCTCAATATTTTATCTGAAATAATTGCGGCGTTGCTTCCTTATATGCTTTGGGTTGTGGCAAACTGGTGTTTCACATCTCTTATGGACGGTGACGGAAAACTTTCGGATATATTTTGTGCAACGGCAGTCGCTACGATTCCCATAATGGTATGCAACCTTATACAGATTCCCGTAAGTCAGTTTTCATCCCTGCAGGAAGAGAATCTTTATGTGTTCATTGGCGGGCTTGGAATTGTGTATACATATTTGATGATGTTTTTCGGCATGATGATAACACATCAGTATACGGTTTTCAAAAGTATAATCACGACGCTTCTTACGATTGTCGGAATGCTTGTTATTGCGTTTATTATCATACTGATATTTTTCTTGATACAACAGGTTCTGGGCTTTGCAACTTCTCTCGGCTCGGAAATTTCGTTCAGGTTGAATGAATAGGGGGCGGTGAGAATGGAAACTGTGAAAAAGATATTTGCCATTGTACTTGTTTTTGCCGTTGTTTTTCCTCTTGTTTTTACAGGATGTTCTTCGGAGAATTCAGACGATGTTGTTCAGACGTCCGGTTTATCTGATGCTGAGAGAGAAGAATTTATTCAAACAAAAATCATCGGTGACGGAAAAGTTCTGCTTGAAGAGGATATGACCCTTGTTAATGACGTTGACGGTTATGCCAACGGCACGACTGATATGGCTCAAGTACTGTCAAATTATGATTTTGACTTGTTTATTGATTTTTCCACGACAGCTATAGCATTAGTGGATAATCGTGCTTCTGAGCCGATAACATATCATTCGGATACGAGCCGGTCTGGCGACGGCAGTGTGGGACAGACTCTTACGCTTGAGGCATATGATAATACAAATAAAAAATATGAGTTCAATACGACTGATAACTGCATATCTGATTCTACGTATTATCAAATCGTTCAACTTGACGAAAACACGATACGTATAGTTTATACTATCGGTAACGATCCAGACAAAGAACTTAACCCTCCTGTTCTTACTGTGGAGTCATATGATAGGATAGTTGCGGCTCTTCAGGCAAAATACGAGGAGACCGGCGATGAAGAATTCAGTTATATGCAGGATGACCTTGATAACTTGTATAAAAGGCTTGATCCCGAAAGTCTTTCCATGGAAGATAAGGAAAAACTTCAGACAACGTATCCTACGGTGACGATAAGGCCTTTATATGTATTGCGTAACCTTACGCAGAAACAGAAACAACTTGTCAGAAACGCGATGGAAGCCGCCGGGTTCACAGTTGAAGATTTAAAAGCAGAAATGGAAGTTGTTGAGTATTCTGGCGCTGCACGTGCGGTTATGTTTACTGTTCCTGTTGATATAACCCTTACCGAGTCCGGGATTAAGGTTTCGGTAGATAGCTCCCTTATTCTTTCTCCCGCAGCGCAGAAGCTTTATAAGATAGGTCTTTATCCTCAGTTTGGTGCCATCAAGACAACAAAGACCACGGATGTTGAGGAGTATATCATACTTCCTGACGGTTCAGGGGCTGTAATGGCTATCGCTGGAAACCTTACGCCCGATACATACCGAGCCAGAATATACGGAGATGATATGACTTTCCAACAGGAACTTCAAACGGAAAAATCTGAACAGGCTCTTTCTTCCTTCTTTATTTTTGAACGCGGTGAAAGAGGAAGTTTTACTGCCGTTATGGAAAGTGGAGCCGCACAGACATTCTTACGAGCTTCTCCGATGGGTAAGTCTACGCGTGTTGAAAGTGAATATGCGTCGGTGAATTATGAGCTTGTTTATGCGGAACGTGATTTCCGTTCTTACACGAGTGAGACTGACGAAGAAACTGAAGACACGACAGTCACCACAGTGGGTTCGGGGGTCATTACTTCAAAAGAGCAGGCAACCACCGTGTTTACAGTAAATTACCTTTTCAATGAATATGAGTTTGGTGAAGATATAAAAACATATTCCGATCATGCCAAGATATACCGCGATTATCTTATAGATTCCGGAAAACTTCTCGATCAGAAAGTTGTCAACACTGTCACCCCGTTTTATCTTGAGCTATTGGGTGCGGTAGATAAAGATGTTTCGGTAGCCGGTATTCCGGTTGAGAAAAAACAGTCTCTTACTTCTTATTCGGAAGCTACAGAGATTGTTCAGAAACTTTATGATGCCGGTGTAAAAGGTGAAAGCCTTGTTTTACGGTATACAGCATGGGCGAACGGCGGATATTATAATACTGCAGCGGATGATTTGAAGCTGATGAGCGAGATGGGTTCGGAAAGTGAGCTGAAGAGCCTTTCGGAGCTTTTGTCCTCTAACGGTTCCGGTTTTTATCCTTCTGTTGATTTTTTATACGTTTACCGAGATTCTTCTTTCGGAACATTTAATTATCAAACTGACGCTGCGCGAAGGATTGATAACCGTGTTGCAAGAGTTAATTTACGCAATCCTGCGACAGGTCTTTTGAGTACAAAAGAGAAAACTAATAAGACGGTTGTTTCTTCACAGGTATTTTCTCAGTTTGCTTCGAGTTATAAGTCTTCGTATGAAAGAATTTTGCCCACATATCAGATTTCTCTTATGGGAGTGGGACAGGATCTTAACTCGAATTACAGAACCGGAAATATCATAAACCGTGAGAAATCTCTGGAGAACACTATTGGACTTCTTGACGTTTTTTCACAGTATTCGCTTATGGTTGACAAAGGTAATGATTATACGTGGAAATATGCTGATTATATTATAGACTTACCTGATGGGTCATCGGAACTTTTGAGTACTGTAAGAGCGATACCGTTTATGCAGATTGTTTTGCATGGGTATGTTAATTATGTAGGTTCATCATTTAATGTTGAAAGCGATTATTCCTCTTCTATATTAAAGGCTGTTGAAACGGGTTCAGGAGTATATTTTAAATGGATTGCACAGTCTAATGATATATTCCAGAATACGGGGCTTTCGGATTTTTATTCGCTTAATTATAATGATACTTTTGATGAAGCTATAGAATGTTATAAAAAAGTTTCTTCTGTTGTCGATCTTGTAGTTTCCTCCCCGATTGACAGGCACGAGCAAACAGAAGCCTATGTTGTCAGCTCATATATCGGGGAATTGCGTCCGTTACTGCCCGGTGAGCCAGGATATGTTCCCGGAGCCAATAACATGACTTTTGACAGAACTCCCGCAAACAATGTATATACTACGGTTTTTGAAAACGGAGTTGAAGTTGTCGTAAATTATAACAGTTATGATATTGAGCTTGATGATACTGCGAGAACTCAGGTTAAAGCAAATTCATTTATTTACAGAGAGGGGGAGACCGGTGAATGGACAGAGTGATCATTGAAAAAAAGATGCCTAAACGCAGGCGGAAAGGGCTTTCACTTGAAAGAAAACAGAGCTTTTACGGATATCTGTTTGTTGCGCCTATTATTATAGGCTTTCTTGCAATGTATATTCCGGTTATAATTCAGTCTCTAATTTATTCTTTCAGTTCTGTTACATTCCAGCCCGGCGTAGGGACAGTAACTTCTTTTATCGGGCTTCAGAATTATCAGGAGGTCCTGGCAGAGGGCGACGGAGAGTTTTTCCGAACAGCATGGAATTCAACAGTTGCCTTACTTCCTCAGATCGCTGTTGTTTTGATATTTGCGTTTTTTATGGCAAATGTTCTCAATCAGAACTTTCGCGGCAGAACTGTAGCGCGTGTTATATTCTTTATACCGGTCATAATGTCAACTGGAATTATTTCCTATTTCGATAAACAGGCTTCCATGGTTGATGTTTATTCTTCTCAGGAAAAGCTTGATATGGGAAGTTCCGGCGGAGCTAATTTTGATTATTCGCAGTTACGTACGACCATAACACAGGCTCTGAACAATGAATATCTTTCAAATATTGTTTTAGGTGCTGTCGACGGAATTTACGGAGTCATTACTTCCGCCGGTGTTCAGATGCTTGTTTTCCTGTCTGGGTTGCAGTCTATTTCCCCAAATATGTATGAAGCTGCTAAAGTTGAGGGCGCAACAGGCTGGGAGGTCTTTTGGAAAATTTCTTTTCCGATGATCAGTCCGTTAATCCTTGTGAACCTTTTGTACACAGTTATAGACTTGTTCCTTAAATCAGATAATGAGGCGGTCGCATATATAAATACTGCTCTCGAAAGTTCAAGCCAGTATGCCCAGGCTTCTGCTTTGTCATGGATATATACGGCAGTTATCCTCGCTTTTGTCGGCTTGGCGTTTCTGATAATAAAGAGACTCGTCGTTTACCAGGATTAAGGAGGAGAAAAGATGAAAAAGCTTAATTTCGAATCCGAGATCAAGGTGGCTGAGAAAAAACCATTTAAGGAAAGATTCCTTGATGCATTCAGCCCGAAAAGGATTGCTTATCGTATTAAACATTATGATTACAAGTCATGGGCTCATAAAAACCTCACATGGAACGGTATAGGTCGATTTTCATGGATAGTTCTCAGAACGATTCTTCTTGTCGGGATATCGTTTATGATATTGTATCCGTTTGCCGTTAAGTTCATAGTTTCATTTATGAGTCTTAATGATATAAGCGACAGTACGGTTATGTTTATTCCCCGTGAAGGTTCAACGTATTTTATACAGAGAGCTATGTATGGTCTGAATTTCTGGCCTGCTTTGGGTAAAACAGCGTTGATTTCACTATTAGTTGCGGTTTGCCAGCTGTTTATAAGCTGTGTGGTAGGTTATGGTTTTGCGCGTTTTAAGTTCTGGGGAAAAAATATCTTGTTTTTCATAGTGCTGCTTACGCTTATTGTTCCGGTACAGACTATCCTTATCCCTCTTTATTTCAGATTTAATTCAATGGGGCTTCTTAATACGATGTGGCCGGTCGTTATATTATCGGCCTGCGGTATCGGGCTTAAAAACGGGTTATATATATATCTTATGCGCCAATTTTTCAGAGGCATGCCGAAAGAGCTTGAACAGTCGGCTTATATCGACGGTGCCGGACCGATAAGGGCATTTCTGTATATTGTTTTGCCGAATGCCTTTAATATGATGATTACGGTATTTTTGTTTTCATTTACATGGCAATGGACTGATACGACTTATAATAAGATGCTCATGCCTAATTTTGGGGTGCTTACTAATACGATACTCAAGGTTTCTTCCGGTGTAGAAGATTCTCTTCAGATCCAGGCGATAAATGATACATCAACACTTCTTCTTATTCTTCCTTTGCTGATAGTATTTTTATTCGCGCAAAGATATTTTATACAGTCAATCGAACGTAGCGGTTTGGTTGAATGATTGGTTGAAAAGAAAAAAAATGAAGGTCGGGATTTTCCTGACCTTTGTTTTATCTGAAAATTTTGTTTAGGGAATTTTTGACATAATATGCGGTAAAGCCTGTTTTGATTTTTACGTGGGGGTTGTCTGAAAATTTTTACGGGAAGGTATAAAAGAACATTCTTATATACCGATACTCTTAATATCTGCATGATATATTTTGTGAAAAAGTAATAAGCTTGGGAGGAGAAGATGAGATTAATCAAAGAGACCTATGAAGATTTCAGCAAAGGTTCTTTCGGCAACGGAGGGCAGAATATATATGTTTCCGCTGCCGGTATTTTACAACGGATATATAATTACGATATAAATAACGACGGATATCCGGACCTTCTCTTTGCGAACAGTCAAAGTATGGGTGAGCGTCCGCCTTTGTATATTTTTGATTCACCTTTGGAAACTGAGAAATATACGATTTTGCCTTCAGAAGGAACGTATGACGGGATTTTTTGCCGCCTTTATGGTGATAAGTATGACGATCTTGTCATAGCATGCCAGAATAACGGAACTCATAATGATTTGACTGCGGTTATATATTACGGATGTTCTGACGGTATATGTGAGAAATATAGGGATGAAATACCCGCTCCGAATGCTACGGGGGTTGTTTGCGGCGATTTCAACGGCGACGGTAAGCATGAACTCGCGTTTATTTGTGCCGGAAAGTTACGTATATTTTATCATGAAGAAAAAGGTATTTCCTCGCATACATATAAAGATTTTGATATAAACGCTGTGACGATTGATGCTGTTGACGCAGATGAAGACGGTTTTTGTGACCTTTATGTCAAATGTCCCGATGGTACATATGAGATATTTTGGGGCGATAAAGAGATGTCTTTTTCTTGTTCTTTAAAAATTTATTCAGCATCTGCCGAAAAGAAATTTGAGGAAGGGACGACAGAAGGTCGTAAAGCAGTATATAACGGAGCGAGGAGCGTTGCTTTGATCTCAGAAGGTAAGCCTCTTTTATTTGTTTCTGATAATGAGAGAGTGTCTCTTTATACTTGTAGGGGCAGACAGGTCAAAAAAGTCATGGAGTTCCCAGTAAAAAACGCGGTTTGTGCGGCGGCAGGGGATCTGTTTGGCGACGGGAAAACGGCGATAGCCGTTTGTACATGTTCTGATAAAGATAAAACTGAAACTTCATTTGTATTTCATGATGGTAAAATAACAGAATTCCCTACTGATGCTGCAAGACGTTGTGAAGTGAATTATTTTGAAGGGAGATATCGTCTTTTTGTAACTCAGGGTGCAAACAGTATTTTGAATGATACTTTTTCTCAGATAATAACTTTTGAAAAAGACGGAGTCTATTCTTCAGTAAAGCTTAAAACCGGCGATTGCGCGAGACTTACTTTAGGGAACGGAAAGGTTGTTGCGCTCAATCATGAGACAGGCCGTGTTCGCGGTGACGAAAACATCTATGTGTTTCTTGGCAGTGATAAGGGGTTTTTCGACGAGAAAAAACTCATGTTCCCAGGATACGCAGCGGTTGACGGAGTCATGGCGGATTTTAACGATGATGGTTTACCTGATGTTTTTGTCTGCAATTGTTCGGAAAATGATCCGAAAAATGATCCCGGTTCGTTTTTATATCTGCAAAGCGACCGAGGATTTGATACGAAAAAACCGGTGATTATTCCTACTGTCAGGGCTCACGGGGAGGCAATAGGTGATTTTCGTCATTGTGGATATTTGGATTTAGCTGTTGGTGGTTTTTGTAACAGGGAAATAATTATTTATAAAGGCTCTGAAAAAGGATTTGATTTAGAAAATCCTCAAAGAATCGTTTTGGGCCCGGATCCGGAAAATTATAAAGCAAGACCCTGGAAAGATGTTTTTAATGAAGATTCAGACAGTGCGGAGACAGACAGAAATTACGCTGAGACACGCTGGATGTTTACTGCGGATTTTAATAATGACGGTTGGCTTGATTTATTTGTTTCGGCGATAACGGGTGATTATTGTTTCATCCTTTGGGGCGGACCTGAGGGGTTTTCCACTGCAAGAATGCAAAAACTTGCTTCTGAATGTGTTGCATGCGCTACTGCGGCGGATCTTGATAACAACGGGTATCTGGATCTTATTCTGGGCGGACATTTGTCAAACCATAAAAAAGCCGGCAAGTATGAGTCATACATAACGATATATTATGGCGGTTCTGATGGTTTTTGTGAAAACAGAAAGGCTGTTCTCCCCACAAATTGCTCAAATTCTGTTACGGTCGGGGACTTTAATGCGGACGGAATTCTTGATATTTATGCCACAGCTTATAATAACGGGAGAAACAGAGACATCGTCTCATATCTTTATTATGGTAAAGGCGGAGGTGTTTTCAGTGTACGTGATTTCAAACATCTTTATGTTCATTCTGCTTGCGGATGCGTAGCCGGAGATTTTAATTTTGACGGATATACCGATTTAGCTGTAGCCTGTCATAAAGGCTTTGGTGACCATTGCTCAGGTTCTTTTGTGTTTTACGGAGGGCCTGACGGCCTTTCCGATGATAGGAAAATTGAACTTAAAACGATCGGGCCCCACGGTATGACAACCGTAGATCCAGGGAATATCGTGGATAGAAGCGATAAGGAGTTCTATTATTCCGAAATTTATGAAATTACTGATAAAATACTTGAATCTGTGTGTTGGGATGCAATTAACGGAAAAAGAACATATGTTTTGTTCCAATACAGAAGCGCAGATGAAAGGGATTCTTTGGAGAAAGAGGAATGGTCATCTTATTTCGGGAATAATGTTTTGATAAACGCTCCCGTGAAAAGATTTTTTCAGTATCGTCTGGCTCTTTGCGCACCGTGCGCATGCGGAACACCCAGAGTTTCAAGAATAGAAGTTGTTTTGTCATAGGCTGGAATTAAGTAATAATCCTGTTTTAATAAATTTTTTATAATTTCTTTGTTAAGAATAAAATAATCAACGAATATAAAGACGTTCCGCTGAGATTAAATAGGGAATTCAGCGGAGCGTCTTTATAAATTTTATTTATTAAGTTCCTGCGTTGTACGGGGAATTACCGTTGTTATCGCGATTTTTCCATAATATAGTTGATAAGTATGATCCCTTGTCTGGTAACGGTTTGTTTTTTTATGGTTATATATCCTCTTTTTTCAAAAAATGATTTTGCTGTAATTGAAGAATGTGTTGTTATTTTCCCTTCCACCGATCGTTCCAGCTTGTCACAAAGCGCTGAGGCAACACCGATTTTCTGGTATTCTCTATGTACATACAGTCTATCGAGATATCCTGTTTTATCAATGTCGCCAAAGCCTATTATAATATTGTTGTCAAGCGCGACCAGACTGTAATGTTCAAGGAAGATATTATTCCATTTTTCCAGATCGATTTTATTCGGTGCCCATACGTTTAGCTGTTCTTTTGTATAATCGGCAGAGTTTACCGTATGAACCGTATTATAAAAAAGTTCCGCCGTTTCAAAACAGTCTTCAGGAATATATTCTCTGATAATCATTTTTACAAAAAAATATCCAATATACCCAAAGCAATAATTATCATAGCGAGTATAAGCGCGCTTATACAAAGAAAATTACGGTGTTTAAGCGTTTCGTTTTTGCTTATAAGTATTGTAAGAATTGAAAAACAGACAAATGCGGCGGCAGTACAAAAAAACATAACGCCGGGAATGTTGATATCAAAAAATACCGCTAATATAAAAAAAACAATAGCAGCAAGCGTTGTCGCAAGCATTATCATGCGGACAAAAAGTTCTTTTTTCATATATGATAGTTCCTTTGCTAAAAAGTAGATTTTTATACCTTTACTTTATATATAGCTTTTGTTATTTTTGCTGGTTTATCTGAAACTGCGACCATTGGCATATGGATATCATTCGGGAAGCAAACAATAAAATATCCGGGTTTAAGATGTATTTTTACTGTTTTAGGACCGGTCATCATAAGGTAGTCTCCTTCCGGATCATATTCGGTTTCCGGTGTCATTTCTGATATATCGGTAACATAAATTATTTCTTCACCTTCTATATCCACGTGGATATCCGCGTATTTTTTATGCGCCTCAAATGAAGAACGCGCAAACTCGTTTGTTTCCCCGTTTTTTACATAGTTATAGTAGAGAGTACTGCCATCTATCATATTTCCGCCTTCGGTACAGGTGTTGAAATCATTTTGCTTGATATGCAAAAGAGCTCGATAAATATTTTCGTTGATTCCCTTATAGTTTTCAATGTTTTCAATGCTGTCATAGATCATGTGACATAAATCCTCTTTTCTTATGTAATATTTTATTATAAATTAAATAAACGGTTGTTTATTTGCCCGATGCATCTCAATTTCGTCGATAACCGAATTAGTTCTGTGAGTAAGAATAAATTCCGCTACATCTGCCACGTCCGACGGCAGGATAAGCTCTTCTTTTGATAGATCTGGGCGGGCAAGAGCAACCATATCTGTATATACGCCTCCGGGAGATATAAGATGTATCCGTATACCTTTGTCGTAGTATTCCGCCGCCAGTGATTTCGTCATACCTGCAAGCGCGTGTTTTGACGCTGAATAAAGCGCCTGCTCCGGATATCCTTTGTGCGCGGTGACTGAAGCTATATTTATTATCTCTGCGTATGTGGATTTCAAAAGATACGGTAAGGCTGTCTTGCATACTGTAAAAGGGACTTTGACATTTAGAGTCAGCACGGTATCAATATCTTCTTCGGTACATTGTTTGAAAGGCCGTGTGAATGACATCCCTGCGTTGTTTATTATGATGTCAAGCCCTCCCATTTGTTCTGCGGAGTCTTCCACAAAATTCCGCGCAAAACCTTTTTCAGTCAGATCCCCGTTTTTAAGTATTATTTTTGTCCCGAAGCCGGAAAGTTCTTTTCCCGTTTTAATAAGCTGAGCCTCATCGCGTCCGCAAACAGCAACGTTTGCGCCTAGCTTTGCAAGACGTAATGCGATTTCTTTTCCTATCCCTCTGGTCGCGCCGGTCACTATTGCGTTTTTCTTGTACAGTATCATTATAAAAGCTCCCGCTTCAAAGTTCTATAAGCGATGACATTGTTTTATATTGACCGTCTTCGGCAAACCAGTGCGTCATTAGAATTTTCCCGTTTTTAAGTTTTATAGCTCCGGGTTGCCCGAATTTGAGAAACGCAAAAACTTCCGCCATCGCTTTGTTCCGCAGTACAGGTGTATCAGGTTGCCAAAGCAATTTTTCCTCTTCAATGTTCCATTTCCCGTTTTCAAGGTTGACTATATAACCGTATATCCCCGGTTCATCGGTATCTCGCCGTTTCGCATGAAGGGCAAGAAGTCTTTCTCCTCCTATTGCGCAGACAGAAGAAGCTTGTCCTCTGACAGAAGTATCGATAGGTTTTGAAAATGTCCTTGCGTTATCATCGGAATAGGAAAAATGGTTGTTCATGCGCGCTCCGGTTTTCATATCCTCATTCCATGATATCGCCACAACTCTACCGCTTTCAAGTTGACAGAGCCTCTGCTCGTAACATGTTACATTATCCTGAGGGAACTCAAAACAGATCGTATCGTCGTCCCATGTCTTCCCTTTGTCGGTTGAGTGAAGTATCCTTCCGCAGACTCGGGAAGTCATTTTTCCGTCCCATGCGGGAAATCCCGTGATAGGGGATATCCAGTCTCCGTTTTTAAGAACGGTAATCGGTGCGGAGGCTTCTGTGTGCGGTCCCCATGCGTTGTTGACGGTCTCATGTTTTTCCCATGTTTTTCCGCCGTCAAAAGAACGGGAAATATATACGCAATCGTCCAAAAGTCCTCCGGTCTCGGCATTTCCCAACGGTAAATCAGGATTGGGTCTTGCAAATTTATAACCGATACCGACAAGATTTTCTCCGCCGAGGTAAGTAAGTTTGATGTTGTCTGTAACCGGGATATTTTCGTTTGATTTATCAAACATTGGCTTTGATTCCGACCATGTTAATCCACCGTCATTGCTTTCGCAAATATAGGATGTGCCGTCAACGCTTTCAAACGCTTCTCCGATAACGTGTGTGCAAAGGATCTTACCATTGTCCATCTGTACCGGAAACGCGAAAGTAGACTGACGTGAACGCAGATGTGGTAATGGATTTTCATAGATTATTGCTGTTGATATAACTTTCATGAAGATTCCCCTTTTTTAATTTATATTATTAATTATACAGTATTCATTTTATTTTTTCAATACTTATTTCAAGATATTTAACATAAAAAATTTTATCGGATAAATTAAATCTCCCGGTGAAAGTTATTTGGTAATTAATTTATTTATAATCAAAAAAGTAAGTTTATATTGTGTATGCTTGACTTGAAAGTTTTTATGTGCTAAACTAATAAATAAAAATGTATGATAGATATGGTGTAATATGAAAAATTTTTTTATGTTGTAGCCGGGAAAAACGAAACATTGCTTCTTCAGGGAGATTTATATACTGATTATTTTTATGAAAATAACAGTAGTATGGCGTCTGTGATTGAATGTGAGGGAAGTTTTAATTCCCCTGTCGCGTATGCGGATGGGACAGAAGAAAATTTTGAAATTATCAAATTCGCGACACATAAAATAGAATCTGGTTTCAATACTTCTATGGGAATAATGAAAGAGACGTTTGCAATAGATGATACAGGTTATTGGACGATAGATAATTTTTCCGCGTTATTTGGTCTTACGACATATAAAAATATATTTGTGAACAGAGTGAGGAAAATGATGAGTTGATTTGGGCGGCCGAGCTATAAACAGGTTGTTAGAAGGGTTGACCGCTGCGATAGAACGGTTATAGCAGGAAAAAGATATATCATATATTTCCGTTGTGTACTTTTGATAACTCTGCGGGTACAGTGACTGTTCCTGCCGGGGTATACGAAGTTGTTATTGAGCTTAAATAAGGAGATGCTTTTTTTGGAATATATTTATAAAATAGAAACCCATGCCCATACAAAAGAAAACAGCCCCTGCGGAAAGATTTCAGCAAGAGCACTTGTCGGGTTGTATAAAAAATATGGGTATTCAGGAGTAAATATAACCGATCATTTCGCTTATTATATTATCGATGAAAATGCTGATCCGGACAAAGAGGTTGAGCGTTTTTATCGCGGTAGTCAGATTGCCGCGGAGGAAGGAGAAAAACTTGGTATCAATATATATCACGGGGTGGAATACCGTCTTGAATCTGAGTATTCACGCAATGAATATCTTTTGTTTGGGACGACGCGAGAGTTTCTTAAAAAATCAATACGGTATTTCCACAGGACTTATAGGGATTTTTATGATTTTGCAAAAAGCGAGGGAGTTTTGGTCTTTCAGGCACATCCGTTTAGAGATGGTATGACTCCCACTCCGGATTGCTGTGATGGGGCGGAAGTTTTTAACGCCCATCCCGGGCATGATTCACGTAATGACAGGGCTTTCGGGTATGCAAAGTCGTTTGGGTTGCGCATGCTCGCCGGATCAGATTGTCATGATATAGGTCATGCGGGCAGAAGCGGGATTTTGTCAAAATATATACCACAAAACGATATTGAGTTTTATGAGCTGATAAAAAGCGAAGATTATAAACTTATAATATGTGAAAATTAATATTGAAAGGAGCCCGGCAAACGTAAACATATTTAATTATTGCCGGAATAGTATTTATGGCATTGTTTTCAGGCAGTCATGCGTCTGTGATTTTGGGAATGAGTATGGGAGTGAATGTGATTTACCCGGATGTTGCAAATAAAAATTCCCCGCCGGCAGTTCTTTATCTTTTGCACGGGCTGTCTGACGATCATACGATGTGGATACGACGTTCAAACGTGGAAAGATATTGCGATGGAAAAAATTTGTGTGTCGTTGTACCTTCTGGACACAGAAGTTTTTATACAGATATGAAATATGGTCTAAAATATTTCACTTATTTATGTGAAGAGTTACCTCGATTTATCGAAAATTCTTTCAATATCTCTGATTTACGGGAAAAAACATTTGCCGCAGGTCTTTCAATGGGAGGATACGGAGCAGTAAAAATGGGCCTTACATATCCGGAAAGATTCTCAAAAATAGCGGCTTTTTCAGGTTGTTTTGAGCCGGATAAGCATAAAGATATCTTTGAGTTTTCAAATGTTTACGGTGATTCTGTTGCAGCTGATGATGATGTTTTTATTCTTCTTGAAAAAGCCGCGAAGTCGGGGGCTTTTCTTCCGAAGATATATCAATTGTGCGGAAACAGTGATTTCGTTTTGCCGGACAACATACGTTTCGCGGAAAGCGCGAAAATTCTCGGTTATGATATTGTTTATGAACAGAGTCCCGGAAATCACGAGTGGGACTTCTGGGACCGTAGCGTAAAAAAAGCTTTAGCGTGGATGCTGGATTAGGAAATTTTATTTGTTTTTTTTTATTGAAAACACATCTGTGTGAATATTACTTTTTTATAAAAGGTAAACTTTTACAGAGGTGTTTTTATGAGAAACAGTTTTTATGAAAGCGGGGAAAACGCCGCTGTATATCCGGTGCTGAATGGGAAAATATCAGTCGATTACGCAGTTTTGGGGGGGTCTTTATGTGCCGCGATGACTGCGTATTATCTTGCGGAAAAAGGTAAAAGCGTTGCGCTTATCGCTGAAGATATTGTAGGAGGTGGAGATACCGGTCTTCTTATGCCAAGAGCGGATGTTTCCGCTTTTTGTTATAAAAAAAGCCGTGATGCGTTGAAAGAACTTGAAAAAACCGGCAGCGGATTTAAGGAAAGAGGCTTGTTTCTTTTTTCCGATCTTGCAAGGCATGAAAAACGTCTTAGAATGTTTGCCGACGCGGTAGACGGCGAGTTTTATACTCCTGAAGAGGCTTGTGAAAAATTTTCTTTTGATGTTTTGTGCGGAGTGTATGCGGAACACGGTTCATCTGTGTTCAGTCCGGTCAAAACTGCAAAATATCTTGCGGGAGTCGTTTCCTTGTCCGGCGGCGCGGTTTTTGAAAAAACTCCGATTATGGATATCCGCAATATAGGAGGATATCTTATCTCTTCGCCCGCAGGAGAATTGTATGCCGATAAAATAGCTGATTGTCGTGAGATTTTATTCGATAAAAGAGAATACGGGATAATCCCATATGTATGTTGTTCTTTTGATGTTGACGAAATTGAGGGTATATATGAAAATTGCAGTCTCTCCGACTGTTATAAAAAATCTCTTTCATTCTGTTTTTATAATGACAGAGTATACGCATGCGTCGCGGTTTCTCCTCTTTTTTCTCTGTCCTCTCTTTATTCTTTGTATAAAGGTCAGTGGATATGCGATATTTTCGGGAAAATGGTGTTTTATCGAAAGATACACAAACCTACGGCTTTGTTTATAACCTACGGTAAAGTTTTGAGTGGCGGGGAACCGGTTATAAAAGAGATAGACAAAAATTTTTACGCATCTTTGTGCCCGTATGAAAATGGAAGTGTCAGCGCGGTAATGGCTGCCCACGAATTTATAAAATTATTTTAACATTCATATGAGTATTATTGACATTCATCTGAACGTATGATATAATATTATCATAATATAATGAAATGGAGATTTTATAAAATGAAAAAACGACTTTCCGGAGGGATTATAGCGCTTATAGTTGTTTTGGCAATAGTTATTATAGCGGTAGTGGCTTGTGTTTCGATATATAACGGGCTTGCATCCGCAGAGGTTTCTGTTGATGAGAAATATCATGAGATAGAAACTCAGCTTCAGAGAAGGATGGATCTTGTACCAAATCTCGTAAATACTGTTAAAGGTTTTGCGGAGCATGAGACGGAGGTTTTACAAAATGTGACGGATGCTCGGACAAAGCTTGCCGGGGCACAGACTCCTGCCGAACAGGCTGAAGCTGACAGTGAACTTTCAAGCGCTCTTTCAAGGCTTCTTGTCGTTGTGGAGAATTATCCGGAATTGAAATCAAATGAAAACTTTATTGCGTTGCAGGATGAGCTTGCCGGAACGGAAAACCGTATTTCGCGCGCAAGGTCAGAGTACAATGAAGCGGTTGCGGAATTTAATTCAAAGATAGTTAAATTTCCTTCAAATCTGATTGCGGGTATGTTCGGGTTCGAAAAGGCCGAATATTTTGAGGCTGATTCAGCTGCGAATAAGGTCCCGGAAGTGAGCTTTGACTGATGAAAAAAAAATATATTGTTTGTTGTGTTATAACCTTTTGTGTTTTAGTGGCTTTATTGTGCGGGTTTACCGTCCCTCAATATTCCCGGAATAAATATGTGACCGATGACTCCGGCGTTCTTTC
>CALWNV010000018.1 GCA_944382895.1 uncultured Clostridia bacterium
AACGCCCTGAGCGTCAAGAGCCCCTCTGATAATGTGATAACGAACACCAGGTAGGTCTCTTACACGACCGCCTCTGATAAGGACAACACTGTGTTCCTGCAAATTATGACCGATACCGGGGATATACGCTGTGACCTCGGCAAGATTTGTCAAACGAACCCTTGCGACCTTACGCATCGCGGAATTAGGTTTTTTAGGTGTCTGAGTTTTTACAACGGTACAGACCCCTCTTTTCTGAGGAGAACTTTGGTTAACCGTGCGTTTTTTCAGAGTATTCAGACTTTTTTGAAGCGCGGGGGCCGTCGATTTGTACACAGGATCCTGTCTGCCCTTACGAACAAGCTGATTAAATGTTGGCATATGGCACCTCCTTTATTAAAATTTACCGTATATAAAATACAAGCGGTTATTTGTTATTATATCACAAAAAGGCTTTTTTTGCAATACATTTCCAAAATCAAAAACGAAATTTAATTGAACTTTTATTCATTTACCTTAACAATTACATTCCTGTATCTTTCCAAACCAGTCCCGGCGGGAATAAGTTTACCTATAATCACATTTTCTTTAAGCCCGACCAACATATCAGTCTTTCCCTTGATCGCCGCCTCGGTAAGGATCTTAGTAGTTTCCTGGAAAGACGCAGCGGAAAGGAAGCTTTCCGTGGCAAGTGCGGATTTTGTAATCCCCAGCAAAACAGGTTCCGTCACAATAGGCTTCACATCTTTGCCCTCGGCGCGTTCTCTCTCATATTTTTCCATACGGTCGATAAGTTCCGCTTTATCTATAATCTTTCCTACAAGCAGATCAAGTTCAGAACCGGGATCAACCACTTTGACCTTTCTCATCATCTGGCGGATAATTATCTCAATATGTTTGTCGTTGATATCAACACCCTGTCTGTGATAAACTTTCTGGACTTCCTGAGTAATATATTCCTGAACCGCAGCGGCGTCCTTTATACGAAGGATATCCTGAGGATCGGAAGCTCCTGTCGTCATTTCCGTGCCTTTTTCTATATAATCCCCTTCTTTAACTTTTAAACGAGCATTATACGGGATATGATAATTTTTTACCTCGCCGTCTTCATGATTTGTAACAACAACATACGTATCGTTTTTCTCCGTCTTAAAAGACACCTCGCCGCTGATCTCAGAAAGAATCGAAAGAACTTTCGGTCTGCGAGCCTCAAACAGTTCCTGAACACGGGGAAGACCCTGTGTGATATCTGAACCCTGAGCGACACCTCCGGTATGGAACGTTCTCATCGTAAGCTGAGTACCGGGTTCTCCTATCGACTGAGCGGCTATTATGCCGACACCTTCACCAACATTTACAACGTCACTTGTCGCAAGGTTTGCACCGTAACATTTTGCACAAACACCATATTTACATTTACAATTCAAAACAGAACGGAGATGAACTTTTTTGATGCCTGCTGCAACGATTTTTTCCGCAGTAAATAAATCAATATATTTATCCGTAGTAGCAAGAACCTCTCCTGTCGACGGATCTACAACATCCGTAACAGGGAAACGTCCGACAAGACGTGAGGCAAGATCTTCAATCTTTTCGTTACCGTCTTTGATCTCCTGCACCCAAACGCCTTCCGTGGATCCGCAGTCATCTTCACGGATAATAACATCCTGAGAAACATCAACAAGTCTTCTTGTAAGATATCCGGAGTCTGCTGTTCTCAACGCTGTGTCCGCCTGTCCCTTACGAGCGCCTCTTGAAGAAATAAAGTACTCAAGAACATTAAGCCCCTCACGGAAATTCGCTCTTATGGGAACGTCAATCGCACGCCCAGACGTGTTTGCCATCAATCCGCGCATTCCACACAACTGACGTATCTGGTCAATTGAACCGCGGGCACCGGATACAGACATCATATTTATAGGATTATACGGACTCAGATGCTCCTGTAGTTTTTTCGTAACATTCGTGGTCGCGGTATCCCATACACGAACAACTTTATCATACCGTTCGTCATCTGAAATAAGTCCGCGCTTGAAATCCCTCGTTATTCTCGCAATCTCCTTTTCGGCTGATGCGACTATCTCATATTTTTCCGGAGGGATCTCCATGTCGGCGACAGAAATGGTGATAGCTCCCTTTGTGGAATATTTATACCCTTGAGCTTTTATTTTATCAAGAACAACAGCTGTCTTGGTTATTCCATGGACCTGGATACAGCGATTTATTATCTTGCCGAGCTCTTTTTTAGTAACCACAAATGTTATTTCATAATCAAAAGCGTGTTCCGGATCGGAACGATCTACAAATTTAAGATCCTGCGGAATAGGCTTATTAAATATAATCTGACCAACAGTAGCACAAACAAGTTTTCTGACTTTCTCGCCGTCTATTTCTTTTTCTATACGGATTTTGATCGGGGCATGAAGGCCGACTGCACCCACATCATAAGCTTTAAGCGCTTCCGCCTCGTCCTTAAACACTTTGCCGGCACCTGGTTCATCCGGATTCTGGACGGTAAGATAATATGAACCTAAAATCATATCCTGAGTCGGAACCGTGACAGGTTTCCCGTCCTGCGGACGCAAAAGATTGTTTGCCGAAAGCATCAGAAAACGAGCTTCCGCTTGAGCTTCCGCAGAGAGAGGGACATGTACAGCCATCTGGTCACCGTCAAAGTCTGCGTTAAACGCCGTACAGACAAGAGGATGAAGCTTGAGAGCTCTTCCTTCAACCAGTACAGGCTCAAAAGCCTGTATACCCAAACGGTGAAGCGTAGGCGCACGGTTAAGCAATACGGGATATTCCTTGATAACCGATTCAAGCGCATCCCAAACAGAATCCTCCGCTCTTTCAACAGCCTTTTTCGCACTCTTTATATTCTGGACTTTTCCGAGATCGGAAAGTCTTTTCATAACAAAAGGCTTGAACAACTCCAAAGCCATCTCTTTAGGAAGCCCGCATTGATAAATTTTAAGTTCAGGCCCGACAACTATAACCGAACGTCCGGAATAGTCAACACGCTTACCCAAAAGATTCTGACGAAAACGACCCTGTTTGCCTTTCAAAACATCGGAAAGAGATTTAAGGGCTCGATTGTTCGGTCCGTTTACAGGCTTTCCTCTTCTACCGTTATCAATAAGAGAATCCACGGCTTCCTGAAGCATTCTTTTTTCATTTCTTATAATAATTTCAGGAGCTGAAAGCTCAAGCAACTTTTTAAGGCGGTTATTTCTGTTTATGACACGCCTGTAAAGATCATTCAAATCAGAAGTCGCAAATCTTCCGCCGTCAAGCTGTACCATGGGTCGGATCTCAGGAGGAATAACAGGAAGAACTTCCATTATCATCCACTCAGGACGATTCCCGGAAAGACGGAAAGATTCAACAACCTCAAGCCGTTTAAGAAGTTTCAGCCTTTTCTGACCTACCGCACCATCCAGTTCATCTTTAAGCTCCTTGGAAAGCTCCTCAAGGTCAATCTCAAGCAGCAGTTCCCTTACCGCTTCTGCGCCCATTCCGGCTTTGAAACTGTCGCCGTAACGCTCACGCATTTCCGTATATTCTTTTTCTGTAAGCGTTTGCTTTTTCTGAAGCTCACTTTCAGGGACATTACCTGTATCAGTAACTATATATTTACCAAAATAAAGAACACTTTCAAGCTGTCTGGGCTGGACATCCAGCATCTGACAGAGCCTTGAGGGAATACCTTTGAAATACCAGATGTGAGATACGGGAGCCGCAAGCTCAATATGACCCATTCTTTCTCTTCTTACTTTAGCACGGGTTATCTCAACTCCGCAGCGTTCGCATATCTTTCCCTTATAGCGAAAACGTTTGTATTTTCCGCAATGACATTCCCAGTCTTTCATGGGCCCGAATATACGCTCGCAGAAAAGTCCGTCCTTTTCAGGTTTCAAGGTACGGTAATTTATCGTTTCGGGTTTTTTGACTTCCCCATGAGACCAGGAACGTATTTTTTCCGGATCTGCAAGCCCTATTTTAATAGACTCAAACACATCTTTATCAAGATCGTGTTCTTTTTGCTGAAAATTAGATCTTTCGTCCGTATATGACATAAATCAGATCCTCCTTATTCTTCGTCCGAAGGCGTATCCGCTAAAAACGCGAACTCGGCATCTTCGGAATCTGTCAGAATTTCATCGTCATCAGAGGTATAGTAGCCGTCGCCGTCATACTCGACCATATATTCGTCGTCATCGCCCATAACTCCGTGCATATCGTCGTTTGGAGCGTCTTCAAGACCTGTGTCGTTATCGTCGTCAAATGATGTTGAAATATCAATTTCTTTTTTATCTTTTGCAAGAACTTTAACGTCAAGACCAAGAGACTGAAGTTCTTTCACCAAAACCTTGAAACTTTCAGGGATCCCGGGCTTAGGAACATTCTTACCTTTTACGATACTTTCAAAAGTTTTTACACGACCGACAACATCGTCTGATTTCACCGTAAGCATTTCCTGTAAAGTATATGCCGCGCCATACGCTTCGAGAGCCCAGACTTCCATTTCCCCGAAACGCTGCCCGCCAAACTGAGCTTTACCGCCCAAAGGCTGCTGTGTAACAAGAGAATACGGACCTGTCGACCGCGCATGTATCTTATCGTCAACAAGATGATGAAGCTTAAGGAAATACATATACCCGACTGTTACCGGACCGTCAAACGGAAGACCGGTTCTTCCGTCATAAAGAACAGTTTTGCCATCGGGACGGAGTCCTGCAAGTTTAAGACATTCGGTAATTTCTTCCTCTTTTGCTCCGTCAAAAACAGGGGTCATCACCTTCCACCCGAGTTTTGATGCCGCCGCGCCTAAATGAACCTCCAAAACCTGACCTATATTCATTCGAGAAGGAACGCCAAGAGGATTAAGCACTATATCAAGAGGTCTTCCGTCAGGAAGAAACGGCATATCCTCCTGAGGAAGGATACGGGAAATAACACCTTTGTTTCCGTGACGCCCGGCCATCTTGTCTCCAACAGAAATCTTTCTGCGCTGCGCAAGATATACACGCACAATTTTATTTGTAGAAGGAGATAACTCATTTGAGTTTTCGCGTGTAAAGACTTTGACATCAACAACTATCCCGCTCTCACCGTGAGGAACTTTAAGAGATGTATCTCGGACTTCTCTGGACTTTTCTCCGAAAATCGCCCTTAAAAGCCTTTCCTCCGCAGTCTGTTCGGCGTCTCCCTTAGGAGAAACGCGCCCGACAAGGATATCTCCGGCATGGACTTCGGCGCCTATACGTATGATACCGTTATCGTCAAGGTCTGCAAGCAGATCCTTGCTTACGGCAGGAATATCGCTTGTTATTTCTTCAGGGCCGAGTTTGGTCTCTTTCGCATCTATTTCATATTCTTCTATGTGTATTGATGTAAATGTGTCTTCTTTTACAAGTCTTTCATTGAGCAAAACAGCGTCTTCATAGTTATAGCCTTCCCATGTCATAAAGCCTATAAGAACGTTTTTACCTAAGGAAAGCTCACCTTTATCGGTAGATGGTCCATCTGCAATGACCTCTCCCGCGTCGACATGCTGCCCCTTATCTACAATAACTTTCTGATTGATACACGTTGCCTGATTGGAACGCAAAAACTTTGTAATCTTATATGTGTCAGTTGTTCCGTCATCATTTGCAATAACGATTTCATCGGCACATACGCGTTCAACCGTACCGGATTTCTTGGCAAGTACGCATACTCCGCTGTCCGTACCTGTTCTGTATTCCATTCCGGTTCCGACAATGGGCGCCTGTGTTTTTATAAGAGGGACCGCCTGTCTCTGCATGTTTGAACCCATCAACGCACGTATCGCGTCATCATTCTCAAGGAACGGAATAAGAGATGTCGCAACCGAAACCACCATTCGCGGCGAAATATCCATATAATCTACCTTTTCGCGCTCAATTTCCATGATGGCGTCCTTGTAACGAACGGCAACGCGGTCTTTCTTCAAACGACCTTTCTCATCCAAAGGCTCGTTTGCCTGCGCCACAATATAATTATCTTCGACATCCGCGGTCATATATTCCACTTCGTCAGTAACTACGCCTGTTTCCTTATCTATGCGCCTGTAAGGAGCCTCAATAAATCCATACTGATTTATTCTTGCATAACTTGAAAGATAAGATATAAGACCGATGTTAGGACCTTCCGGAGTCTCAACCGGACACATACGCCCGTAATGAGTATAATGGACGTCACGCACATCAAACCCTGCACGATCACGGGTAAGACCGCCGGGACCGAGAGCGGAAAGTCTTCTCTTATGCGTAATGGCCGCGAGAGGATTGGTCTGATCCATAAACTGCGAAAGAGGTGATGAACCGAAAAACTCACGGATAGCGGCAATTACCGGACGGGTATTAAGAAGATGAGAAGGAGTTACTATCTCAAGATTCTGCATATTCATCTTTTCTTTAATAGTACGTTCCATTCTCGTGAATCCTATACGGAACTGATTTTGTAAAAGCTCTCCGACCGAACGTATACGTCTATTACCGAGATGGTCAATATCGTCTGTCGTACCTATACCGTAATTAAGACCGATAATATAATTAAGAGAAGCGAATATATCCTCGTTGCATATTGTCATAGGAATAAGTTCCGACAAACGCGCACGCGTTTTCTCTTTGATTTCCGATTCATCAGCAGATTCGGAAAGAATTTCCTTCAAAACAGAGAATTTTACCCATTCATTGACGCCAACGCTTTCCACGTCAAAATCAACAAAATTCTGCATATTTACCATACCGTTGGAAAATACACGAAATTCCTGTTCCTCAATATTAACGTAAGCTTCAAAAACACCGCTTGCTTCTATCTTGAAAGCAAGTTCCCTGCTGATAACGTCACCCGCTTCCGCAAGGATCTCTCCGGTAAACGGATCGCATACCGGGCGAGTCAGGCTTCTTCCTATAATCCTCGGAGCAAGAGAAAGCTTCTTATTATATTTATAACGGCCTACACGTGTCAGATCATATGTTCTTTCATTAAAAAAGAGATTATCTATATGCGCAACGGCGCTGTCCACTGTCGCAGGCTCACCGGGTCTGAGTTTTATATAAAGCTCTTTGAGAGCCTGATTGCGCCTCGATTCGCCGGAATTTATATCTCTTCTTCCGGTCGCTTCTTTCTCAAGCGTGGCACAGATAACATGACCGGCGCCAAACATTTCTTTGATCTCTTCATCTGTTTCCACGCCAAAGGCCCTGATAAGCGTGGTCACGGGGAATTTCTTTCCTTTATCGACACGCACACATAAAACATCGTTTGCGTCAGTTTCATACTCGATCCATGGGCCTCTGTTAGGCATCACCGTTCCGCTGAAAAGTTTATTACCGCTCTTGTCCATCTCATATGAAAAATAAACTCCGGGAGATCTGACAAGCTGTGAAACAACAACCCTTTCAGCACCGTTTATAATAAAGGTCCCTGTCTCTGTCATCAACGGGAAATCACCAAAGAAAATCGTCTGATCCTGTATCTCTTTTGTTACCATATTCGTAAGCCGGCAGGTGATTCTTAACGGCGCGGCATACGTCGCGTCACGTTCTTTACATTCCTCAACGGAATATTTCGGCTCTTTATCAATGGAATAATCAATATAGTCAAGAACGATCGTTCCTGTGTGATCGATCACATTGGAACTGTCCTTGAGAACAGCTTTCATACCTTCTTCTACAAACCACTTGTATGACTGGAGCTGTATGGCAATAAGGTTCGGCACTTCCTGTAACTGCTTGATTTTGGCAAAACTTACACGTTGTGTTTTCCCGAGCGTCTCATAATGAGCCCCGACAACAGAGGGATCGACCTTTTGTGTCATGCAATAATCATCTCCGTTCAAATTTTTCAAAAACCTCTTGCTTTTTACAAAAAAGTATGCTATAATAATCACAATAAACGAGGGACATGAAATAAAAACATTGCATATTCCGCATGGTTATCATAAAAAACCGTAACGGTCAATCGCTTGTTTTATATGTTCTCTCCAAAAGTTGTCCTTATTTTTTTGATTTTCTAAAGGATAAAGGTTCAAAAAAAGGAAACTCACCCATTATCGTTATTATGCATTTTATAATTATATCATAGTTTATCTATGTTGTCAACGGATAAATATGATATTTTTTTATTTTTTGCGGAATTTATATAATCCATATAATTATAGGTATTTTTTGGTTTATATTTTATTAAATATCACAACAGGAGGCTTATAAATGGCAAAGAGAGCACTTTTAAGCGTTTCAGACAAGACAGGGATCGTCGAGTTTGCAAAAAAACTTGAGCAAAAAGGATTTGAAATACTGTCTACGGGAGGAACAGCGAAAACGCTGAGGGAAAACGGCATAAAAGTAACCGGAGTAAGCGATGTCACGGGGTTCCCCGAATGTCTTGACGGAAGAGTTAAAACCCTGCATCCAATGATTCACGCCGGGATTTTGGCAATAAGATCCAACGAGGAACATATGCGGCAACTCCAAGAACTTGGCGTTACGCCGATCGATATTGTAGCGATAAACCTGTATCCTTTCAAAAAAACTATCCTTAAAGAAGGAACTACTTTCGAAGAAGCTATAGAAAATATAGATATCGGAGGGCCGACCATGATAAGAGCGGCCGCAAAAAATCATCCGGATGTGGCCGTGATTGTCGATCCGGAAGATTATAGTAAAGTGATATCCGAGTTAGATTCCGGTGAAATATCCATTGAAACAAAAAAAGATCTGGCTCTTAAGGTTTTTGAGCATACGGCGGCATACGATGCACTTATAGCCAAATATCTGCGAAAACAAATGAATAAACCGCTGTTACCAGAGACATATACCGAAACATTTGAAAAAGTACAAGACCTACGCTACGGCGAAAATCCTCATCAAAAAGCAGCATTTTATAAAGAAATCGGACATTTTGAAGGAACACTCGCCGAAGCGAAACAGTTGCAAGGAAAGGAACTGAGCTTTTGCAACATAAATGACGCAAACGGAGCCATGGATCTATTAAAAGAATTTGACAATGAAATCGCTGTCGTAGGTGTAAAACACGCAAACCCATGTGGTGTGTCCAACGGAGCAACATTGCTTGAAGCGTACAGAAAAGCATATGCAGCAGATCCGGTTTCGATTTACGGAGGAATCCTCGCAACAAACCGCCCGTTTGACGAAGAGACGGCAAGGGAGATCGTCGAAGTCAACAAACTATTTCTTGAAATAGTCATCGCTCCCTCATACTCGGAAAAAGCGCTTGAAATATTCGCTAAAAAACCGAATCTGCGCGTACTCGAACTCCCCGAAGTAGCCAAAAGGAACACTTCGGATATGATGGATTATAAAAAAGTCGCCGGAGGCCTTTTGATTCAAGAGCTGGACACCCGTCTTTATGATAAAGAACCCGAATGTGTAACTAATCGCTGTCCTACGGCGGAAGAGCTTGACAGCCTTAT
The DNA here is from genome assembly GCA_944382895.1 of uncultured Clostridia bacterium. Lineage (GTDB taxonomy): Bacteria > Bacillota > Clostridia > Oscillospirales > UBA644 > QAKR01. Next base: position 9,440 of record CALWNV010000018.1, read on the forward strand.
GTTCGCATGGAAAGTCGTGAAACACACTAAATCCAACGGCATTGCTCTTGCAAAAGGGCACACCTCTGTCGGGATAGGTCCCGGACAAACAAACAGAGTCACCGCCCTCGATCTCGCGATAAGATACGCAGGCGAAAAAGCCAAAGGATCCGTAATGGCATCCGACGCATTTTTCCCGTTTGATGACTGTGTGGAACTTGCACATAAAGCGGGAATAACAGCTATTATCCAACCGGGTGGCTCCATCCGGGATGAAGATTCCATAAAAAAATGCAATGAATACGGCATTGCAATGCTGTTTACCGGACAAAGACATTTCAAGCATTAAATCTGTTTTCCGTTAAAACAAACTGAAAGGATTTTATAAAAAATGAATATCCCTGTATACTCGTCTTTTGAAGATATGGAGAACAATATTTCTGAAGAAACCGCGCCGTGTCCCGTACAGGAAGAAACGGAAAAGATGTTTTTCCTTAAAATGCCAGACGACAGTATGGAACCAAGATTTACCAAAGGAACGCTGGTTCTGTGCCGTCGTACACAAAAAGCAAAACCCGGATCCACCGTAATTTTTTCCGTAGGGCAGAATTATTATTTACGCAATATGACATATGACAAGGATTTCCTTACGTTCTCTGCGGAAAACAAGGCTTATGAAGATATCTTTTTTGCAGGAGTGAATTTACGCAGCGCGAAAATAAAAGCAATTGTCGAAGAATAAATACACAACCAGTAAAAGAGTATTGAGCTGTTATGACTTTTAAGATAAAAAGTTTTTGATAAAATCTCTCGAATATAAAGTCAATGCAGGCGCGCCATGCGCCTGCATTGACTTTATCAAATTTCGGCAGATTCGCACAAAAATCATTCAGTCAATCCGAAACTCACTTATGTCCGGAACATGGACAAAATAAATCATTTATGTCACCGCCGCAATCCAAGTAAAAACATATGTACACAAACAAATTCCCGTATTATATAACACTTTATAAGGAATTATTTTCGAAAAATCAATATTAAAAAACTATGAACTGTATTTTCTTCAGCATAAAAAATCATGTATCTTAGAAAATATTCAAAAAAATCCCATTTCAGACAACCCCCGGTTGAGTTATTATCATCCGTATAGTTGTATAAAAAGGAAGAAATACAACTTTTATTCCATTTATTTTTCGTGAATTATGTGGTATACTGATGATATCAAAAAAAGGAGTGAAACAAGATGATAAACACACTGGGGAAAAAAATTGCGGCCCTGCGCAAACAACAGAGTCTCAAACAAGAAGATTTAGCGCGTATGCTGAATATAAGCCCTCAGGCTGTCAGCAAATGGGAAAACGACGTATCGTGCCCGGACATCAGTATTTTGCCTCATCTCGCGAAGATACTTTCCGTAAGTATTGATGAACTGCTTTCAGACAGTCCCGAAAAAATCCCTCCCGTTTGTTTTAACGGAACAGACAAGAAAAAAGATCCCAAAAACATGGTATTGCGTATCGTTATAGATTGTCAAGACGGCGACAAGGTAAGGGTCAACCTCCCAATACCATTAATTCAAATGATAATAGAATTGGGTCTCAGCGTCCCGGAATTATCAGGAAATGACGTTCTAAAAAATATAAATTTTACTCAAATCATAGAATTAGTCGAATGCGGAGTAACCGGAAACCTGCTTGAGATTGATGATGCGGACGGAGACATAATTCGCATCTTTGTGGAGTAATACAATGAAAATAACTGTAAAAAATACGGGAAACAAAAAAAGCATTAAAATCCGTATACCTTCTTTTCTGTTTTTGAACAGAATAACCGCATGGATAGCCGCAAAATTTTTCAGAAAAATCAGGGAAAATATTACAAGCAAACAACTTTATATACTTATAAAAGAAATTCGGAGATTCAAACGCCGCAATAAAAAACTGCAGCTTGTCGAAATAACGGAAGCCAGCGGCGAATATATAGAAATCCGCCTTTAATCCCCTTTCCAACACGTATGATTTTTATAAACTAATGCCCTGCCCGAGATTTTATAAACCAATGGGCAGGGCATATTTCATACAATAGAACAAATATTTATAATTGTTGCTACAGACCCAACATAGAGCACTTAGCTACAAGCAATCCCAAAATCAATACTGCCAATAATAATCAGTATATGAAACAGTCAAATCCTTATCACGTTCAATAAATACGTCTTCAGTATCTATCAAAGTAAACGCTTTATAGGCATCAGAACTAACAGTAGATCCGAGCGGAAGATTGACCGAAAGACTTTCAAGTGGAGTATCCACAACATTTTCGATTCCAGTTTGTTTATTATAATCTCCGTTTATAAAATGGTAACGATATGCCATAAAACAAGAATTAATATCCGTACGAAGCACCGGATCTCCTTTCGGCAGAACAAACGTTTTGGTAGACTCGTCATAACTACGCTCATCATACCGATCTGAAACCCTTACACTGTACACAACTGTTCCGCACAATCCATTGCCATTATCATCGTAGGTATCACTTTCCCAATTATTTGAACACATCTGAAAACGGTATGTTTTCCCTATTTCTATCTCAAGAGAATCCCCGTTATTATATATCTTTCCGTCTTCAAAACGAACAGACATCTTTTTAGGAGTGACTATCCCCATTTCTATTATCTGCCCATCTTCCGTATCTGATCCGGTGTCATCAGAAGGGACAAATACACCATGCATTCGCCATTTCCCGCTATCATTTACTATTTCATACCATAAAACTTCCATTCCGTCCGGAGTTACTACAGACGGTTCTCTAACAAGACGATCGGAAACGCCATCAAAGCCGTAATATTCTTCCGCAACAGTAAGATATCCCTGAGTTTTCATATCATAAGCTGACAAATCTTTATCATAAGGCACAGGATTATTATCAAGCCTGATATAAGCATCCACGAGTGTCGTCGTAGTTGTCGCACTTGCGGGAACAGCCGAAAAAACAGAAACTACCACCATGACCAGGGAAAGAAACAATACTAATAGTCTTTTTACATTCATAAAAAAACTCCTCTCTAAATCTTCATTTAGATAAAGGAGCAGTCTGGCAACCATAGTCCCAGTATAACAACTGTATAAATGAGACCTTAGGCCCATGATTTTGCGTCCTGTCATTTCTAACAGTTTGCCTTTATTCACTTTTCTCTAAAATATTATAGCACATATATATACGATATGCAATACTTTTTTTTAAACAAATTGTAAACTCAAAATATCTCTGACCTCTTTTTGTAAAATCATTGCAAATTCCTATATTTGTTTAATAGATTCAATATATTTTGCCCACGTTGTACTTTATCATCTTTTGCTTCATTGGCATTTGATTTTTGTACATGAACATTACTTTCAGCCGTAAACATATCTGCTTTAGAGTTAGATTCCTCGTTATCAATAAAATCAACATAAGTGTCGGTCAAACTCATGCCTTTATCACTATCTTCATTATGCGAGGAAGAAATACTTTCATCTGCTATTTTTTCAAAAGACTCTGTATTTAATAAAACATTCTCGGATTTTTTTTCAAAATCATCCGTAATCAAAGAGCTATTTGAAATTTCCTCCGACGGCTCACTCGATGACAGTGTTTTTTCAGACTCATGATTTTTTTCAGAAAAAAATTGTCCTGAAAAAATTTCTTTGTCGCCTGATGTATGCGCTACACTATCATCTGTATATTCTTCTGTCATTTTTTCAAAAGTATTTTTTATACGCTCGATATCAGAATCGGTCGATTCTTTAACCTTCTCAAAAAGCGAATATATATAACCAATTTTTTCTATACCAGAAGAAAGTTTGCGCAGCCTAAAACCAATACCTTCCGACTTATTTTTTATATCAGAAACAATTGATGTTATTTCATTAACTGTTTCATTAAAAGCTTTTTCCGCCTCGGAAATTTCAACACGAGATTCTTCAATGGATTTTTCAATGTCTCCAAGAAATTCATTAACATGGGAGACAGGAGCCATAACGATCTCCCTGCCGCTTTCAAATGCCTTTACATAGACACGACCTATTGAATAAAGGTCTCTTTTATTTTTATTTTCCGTAGCAAGAGCATTTTCGTAAATTTCAATAAGCCTTTTTATTTCACGCTCCTTTGCTTTAAGCTCATTTCTGCTGTTATCTGCTGCTTGACGAGCTTCAAAAAGTTGATTTTCTAACATTCTACACTTTGAAGATTCGATCTCTATTTGACTTTCCAGTTCGTTTATACGCTTGTTCACATCGGAAATCCTATATCCTCTGAAACATTTTTTAAATACACTCATTTTCGTCCTCCCGAATAATCAAATTCTTGTTATTACTCAAATATCATAAAATTTTCCATGGCTTCCTGCACAATATAATATGATTTTTTTAATCGCGTGTGAAAAGATGAATGTTCCTTTGTATAATATCCGATATTTTTCAAGGAAATTTCATCATCCCCCAACATCCCTAAACCGATATATATATCCGATATTTTTTCTACATCTATTCCTCCATCTTTATAAAAATCATTTAAGCATAGACCCGAGGTACTGTTCATTACATTCAATAAATACCAGGGAACCCTCAATTCAATAACACTATCACGATAATAAAAATCAGACAAAGAATTATAATCCGGGCTGTTAGGATCCGTAATTCCGTAGGTAAGCAACCCACTTTCTATATATTGCGGCTCGATAATTTCTCCTGTCAGAGGTAATACAATCTCATTTGAAATAAATTGTTTTACAGGAACATAAAGACCCTGTCCGGGTTGCTCAAAATCACTGTTTTTCTCAAAGATTTCCCTTTCATATATATACATATAATAAAAAAGGTCATAATATGCGTCGGCAAGTAAGCGGGACTGGTTTTCGCCGTTTATTATAAACAAAAAATCAACCGGCTCAGAAAAAGAAATGTCATGTTCGGAAGAAAAATCACTTCCGCGTCCTGTTATAGAAATAGGAACTATAATCGCATCATTGTAAAAATCAAATCTCTCATCTTTCATTTCAATCTTTATATATAGATATCCCTCATCCCACACGGCTGATAATGAAAAAGAATCCTGCTCTATAACAGGAGAAACATTCTTCCAGTCATCTATAAACCCGTCCACATGACATACTGAGCTTTCTCCTGGCTCCATTGCGAGAAGCCCGTAACACTGTTCCGCAGACTGAACATTAGGAGTACGCACCAAAGGATCGGAAGAATATCCAAATATATTCCATGTTTGCTTAAACCATTCATCCTGCCATGAGAATATCATTGCCCCGGCATAATTTTCCGCAGCAATATTCTGCATCATCAAAACAATAGCCTCTCCCTGTTTTTCCTCTGTAAGCCCTCCCTGATTAAGACCCATAACAGATTTATGTGCTATGCCACGGGAAGAAGGAACCCCAAATTCAGCAACGAGAACAGGGACACTGTACTGTGTCCGCAGTTGCGAAAGATATGCTCTATAAGGATTGATCTTGCCATTTTCATCTGGTTCAATATATTCTGGTTGATAATTCATAAATTCCGGATAATATGGATATACATCCACAGCGGCGAACAAACCGCAATAATAAGTTTCTGAAGGAATAATATTCTCGGTATTCACGGAAACCATATCTTCTTCATCAAAAGGTTCGTTTGAATGGGTCAGGGTATCAGTCGTCGCCCAATTAAGAAAGGATACCGGTACTTGTGTATTATATGCTTCAGTCTCATACGCAATAAGGCTATCCCCGATTTCGCATAAAAAACTTTCAAAAGCAGAAGCTTTTTCTTTTGTTTTTAAGTACTCCCCGTAATATCCGGATCTTGAAACATCTGCATTCGTTCTGACCACAAATCCAGGATCCCATTCGAGGCCTAAAATATATCCGACCAAATAAGAAGATATGTCATAAGAATAAACGGCGTTTTTGATCTCACCGTAATCAGTATAATCACTATTGCCGTGAACGATATCTACCGTTTCCAGAACCGCACGACGGAATGATGAAAGTACTTTTTCGTTATCAGAAAAAGCGCTGCCGTCATACATATAATTCTCGTTGAACCAGATACCGTGTATAAGATATAACGTATTTTGCGCAGAGGCGTTATGGTCATACAAAGCCTTGTAAAACTGGGGGGGCATTACTGTAAAGACACGTATGGTATTGGCATGCATCTCTTCAATCAGGACAAACCATTCTCTGTAAGTATCGTACGACACATCCGGATTATTGACATCCGTAGTAGCTTCCGTAAGCCCGATATTAACACCTTTCAAGTAGACAGCCTTCCATGTTCCGTTATTATCCGGACGATAAAAATAACTGCCTTCCGCACGAAAATAAATAGATACTCCGTTACTGTCAACAGCGGATATCTCTAACGGAGAAATATTTTGACCAGAATCAGAAATATCTTTTGAAGGCACATGAAAAACAATTTTGAAAACAAGCCCTATAATTACGCAAAAAGCGGCCGCTCCCGATAGGAATATAAATGTTTTTTTAGACAATTTAGTTTAACTCCTTCAGCTCATCTTTCAGAATATAATAAGACGGCTTCAAACGCTCGTGATAAGTAGGTGTTTTCCATGCATCATATATATACTCACCATTGAGTGCAATCTGTGTGCCGCCCTCTTGTAATACACCCAGACCAACACTAAATTGGGTAAACGCTACCGGCGTAATATTTTGTTCGCTATAAAAATCGCCCATGATTTGTTTAGTGGAAGGGTCCATCACATTTAGCAACTGCCACGGTATACGTATCTCAAGAATGCCCTGATTTTCATTATATATAAAATCAGAAAGAGATTTATATGCGGGGTCAGAGGGATTCCCGTTTCCATAAGAAAGCTTCCCTGTCTCATAGCTATCAAACGCAATAGTTTGATTGGTTCCGGGAATCGTCATTTCATATCCTGTACAAAGCATGATAGGATTAAACCGTCCGCTGTTTTTCAAAGAAATATCGTCTGCAATCTCAATCATCTCATATTGTTTCCCGTACAAAAAACAATAAGCATCATAATATGAATCCACCATAATACGTGAATTTTCTTTTCCATTAATCTGCAGAACAAAATCTACCTCACGATCAAAAATCACACCGGTATTATTCATACTTGTATTTCCCTGTCCTGCTGCCGTATCAATAGGAACTATCAGAGTGTCTTTATCAAACTGGTACTCATAATTGTCATTGATATCCACCATAAAATAAACATATCGCTCATCGCTTGTCATATATAAATCCCCGAACTCTGAAGAAAGTACTTTTTCTTTATCACTCCATTCATCCATCTGCCCATCCAATAAACACACAGTTGTTTTTTCACCAGGATCAAAAGCCAAAATGCCGAAATTTTGCTCTGAGGTTTGTATGTTTGACCAATACGGACGAGAATCCGCTATATCAAAGCTTTCATTATTCCATGTTCTTTTAAACCACTCATCCTGCCACGAAAAAACTATTGCTCCGGAATAACCGCTATCATAAACAGAACGAAACATGTCTGCAAGCATCATTCCCTGCTCTGTTTCATCCACTCCCCCCTGATTATATCCCATTACGCTTCTGTGAGTAACGCCTCTGCTTGTCGGAACACCAAACTCTGCGATCATAATAGGCACCGTATGAGCAAGTTTTAAATCTTTAAGATATGCTTCATATGTATTTACTTTCCCGCTATCATCAGTATAAGAAAGATAATCCTCCTGATAATTCATGGAATCAGGATAATACGGGTATACATGATAAGACGCAAAGAGATTTGATTTATATGCCGCTCGGCTTTTGATACTTTCTGTATTAAAAGTAATAAGATCTTCGTCTTCATGAGGTTCCTGCGGATGAGAAAGAGGGTCGGTGGTAACCCAATTTGTAAACGCGACCGGACATTGTATGCCGTATTCCTCAGTCATATATGAAATAATTTTATCTCCGGTCTCGCAAAAAAACGTCTCAAAAGGGGTTGCGCCGTATGTATACAGATATGTTCCCTCATAAGTATTTTTCTCTGGATTGGAATCATTTGTGTTCTGTATAAACTTTGGATCATTTTCAATACCCAAAATCCATCCGGCAAACCATTTTGATATATTTGCCGTATATGTCCCGGAAGCAAAACCTGCACGTTCCGAAAGCACTGCATTTCCCATTATGACATCGACACAATTAATCGCGTCGTTGATAAACTCATTCTTTATTTTAGAATTCTCAGCATAAACATCCGCATAGGTCGCGACATCTTCTTCATCCATCCATACACCATGGAACAAATACAATGGGTTTTCCACCTGGCTGTTATAATCATATAAAGCCTGATAAAACTGTGGTCTCATTGTAGTATACACCCTGATACAATTACAATTCATCTCGGATATATAACCGAACCACCGAAAATAATCATCATAACTTATCGTCAACTCTCCGGGGAAGAGTCCAGGTTCCCCGGCACCAATATTGACTCCTTTCCAGAAAACTTTTTCCCAATTCCCATCTTCACGTGAGTATAGGTAAAAATATTCTCCTTCCGCTTTTACTCTGTAAGCAACATCATCCTCGATAAAATAATCCTGGACATCAACACGCTCTATCTCTTCTGATTGTCCGTCTCCAAAAGATATCCGGTTAATACCTATTCTTTGAAGCCACCCCATCTGTACCATAAACAATAAAATCAACAGAGTGCTCCCAACATACAGCAGCCATTTTTTCATATACTTTTCCTTTCAGCCATCGTATTAAATTCTCTGCGTTTTATATTTCCCCAGCTTCTCTTGTATTTACGATATTTTATAATACCGCCGAAACGGAACAAAGTAATTGCCTGCCTGTACCCAAAATTTTCAAGTATAGCATAAAGTGACAACTTCATTGCCTGATTTGAAGACATGCAGCCCTTTCTTGTATTTTGTTCCAAAATAATACCGCCTACGGAAAGCATTATTCCCAGCATTACGGAAAGAAACAAATAAAGAATGAAAAAATACATATTCAACTCACCCATAATGAGTGAAAAAGGAATAATAAAATAACCAAGAGTCTCCACAATCGTCCCTAAAAACTCAAAAAACCAATTATACGGGATTGAAAAAAGCCCCACAGAACGAAAACGCGGATTAAATGTCATTATAAAATGAGATTTCAATGTATCAAATAAGCCTATCTGCCATCGACGTCTCTGGCTCCTTAGATCCGTAAAACTCATCGGACCTTGAGTCCAACAAATTGCTTCTGGACAAAACTTGACCGTATACTTTCTTTTATGAGAACGCATAAAACGATGTATTCTCACCACAATTTCCATATCCTCGCCGATAGTATTTGTTTTATAGCCGCCGGCATCAATAACAACCTGTTTATTAAAAACACCAAACGCCCCCGAAACTATTAACAAGGCCTTACCCCAAGAAAGACGTCCTGATAGGAATGAACGAAAATATTCCACAATCTGAAAACGCTCTACCATTCTTTTAGGAATATCAAAACGCTTCCATTCCCCGGACTCTATCACCGAACCGTTTGCGATACGAACAAATCCCCCAGCTACAACAGTAGTAGTATCCTTAAGAAATTCTTCACCCAATATCAGCAATGCGTCACGCTCAATTCTGGAATCCGCATCAAGACAGGCAAAAAGAGGATATTGCGCTTGATTTATTCCCGCATTAAGTGAATCTGATTTTCCTCCGTTTTCCTTATCAATATAATAAAAATTAGGATAATCTGTATTATAATAGACATTATGGATTTCTTTTGTAGGGATTTTTATTTTAACAGCACCTTCTATAGGATAAAGCTTGAACTCATCCAGAATACGTCTCTGAGTCTCATCAGTGGATCCGTCATTGACAACAATTACTTCAAACTGGGGGTAATCAAGTTTCATAAGATCCTTTATATTCTGAACAATATTCTCCTGCTCATTATGGGCCGGAACAATAAGTGAAATGGGCAATAAATTCGGAGAATCTGCATACCTCATATAATCTTCGGAAATTTTTCTTTTTTCTTGTTTTCTTACTTTTTTAAAAGCAGTGAAAAGCTGTATAAGGTAAATCAAACTCAATATAAGGGTATAAGCCATACAAAAATAATTAAAAAATCGTATGAAAATACGAATTATATTTAGAAATGTCAACGCAATTCTCCTCCGTTCATATTAATTTGCTTATACAGCGCATTTTTTACGGAATCCGCCGCATACTTATCGTATCCACTAAGAATGCGTTCTACATAAAGTAATTGAAAATCATTATTTACGATTGCTTTTGCCGCAGCGCTACGTACCCACCACTCTTCATCCTGAGCCGCCTTGACAAGAGACTCCAAAGCCGTCTCAGTTGCTATTTTTTCAAGACCTGATACAGCAGCCAGGCGCACGATCCAATTTTTATCATTTAAAGCTATTGCCATTTTCTGCTCATATTCAGGATTGCCAAACTGAGCGAGAGCTTTAACGCATGCGATTTTAAGATTTGTGTCTTTACTCATAAGTCCTTCTATATAAATATCTGTTATAGTATCAAGACAATCCGTTGTGTATGCTTTAATTACGGTTGCCTTTATATAATTGTTGCAGTCTTTATACAAACGTTTCAAAAGTTCTGCGCGATCTCCCCGGTATGCCTGTAACATTTCAAGCAACACGCGATGGGAATAATATCTGTTACTTTCACATTTTTTTGCAAACAGCGCGACAGAATCTATATCGCTCAACTCAGAAAGTGCCATGGCTGCATTATAGACAACATCAGGATGTTTATCGTCAAGAAGCTTTCGAATAGATTCAATCTTCTCTGTTGCGTTAAAGTCCGCGAGTCTTCTCGATGCATAACTTTTTTCATAATAATTTCCTTTTTCAAGCCTTTGTGAATAAAAACCGATAGGATCGAGCTTTTCATACAAACGATCCAGCGCTTCAAGCTTTTGCGGAGAAATATCTTTTACTCTATGCATAATCTGAAAAAGCTGAACGGAAGCTTCATCTTTTTTAACATAATCATTCCCAATATATTTTATCAAGGATGACAGCTCATTTTCCCTAGATAAAACCGTAGGAGAATATAAGAACGCTTCCATCATAGAATGAATTCGTGCATTTATTTCCCGGCGTTGTATCAAAATCTCCTCATTCTTTTTTGACAGAAGATAAAGCCATAAATACTCCGCGCATAAAAGAACAAGAAAAACGACTATCAAAGCCGCAGCTAATATTTCGTAAGAAAACTCTGCCATTTTGACACCTCCTTTCGGTATGCTCTGGTTTATTTATTATACTTCTGAAAAATACCGGCGTATAATCGATACGCTTTGCTTTTCTCGCAATGAGTATTCTATCTCGTTTTCCGTCCAAGGCTTCAAGTTTAAACGTTTATATCCGGCAGAGCTTTTAGATTCTGGGAAAATATATACCGTATCCATAGTTTCTTTATTACCGACAAGTAAAGAAAAAATCATTCCGTCAGTAGCTATCGTCTTTATCTCTCCGCCGTTTTGCCCGTTAACAACAAGAGCATTTGCTGGATCCGTAAAATTCAACATTGCCCATGGTATACGGATATTGACCGTAACACCGGCCTGATAAAAATGTGTGTTTGAAGATGTGAAATTTCCGTAATTAAGAACGGAAACCAAATTATAATCAGCCGTATAGCTTTCAGTAGTTACATAATTGGATGTATTACGATTATAACTTGCTGCGACATACAAAGCAGCAGATGTTTTACTCTCAAATTTAATAACATACTCCATACCTGACTGGCTGTTGGCATAATAGTTTTTATCATAAAAATACTCACCGTCATTACGTTGATAAGTATCTATGCCTATAAACATTTCATTAAGATCATAATCTATATCTGATTTAAGCAATACCGTCAGGTAAATATATGTCTCATTATAAGATATCTGCATTTGCTGCATAAGGCTTTTTTCCGCATTATCATTCAGCTGAACGGAGGCTTCAGCAGGACGATTCGCCTCAACAGCAACAACTCCAGAAGTCTCAGCCCTTGATGTAGTATCTTGCCATAAGCCGTTGTTTGATATGGGCACAGTATAGGCTTGCGTCTGAGAGGAAATAGCACTCCAATTATCATTCAGATCTGCTATCAACATACCTATATATCCCTGCTTTTCCGCTGCTTTCAGCATTCTGACAATACCTAAGCCCTGCTCCTGTTCACTTAATCCGTTCACGGAAGCTTCTTGCTCAAACATATCAGAATTTGTAGATAAACCAGCACGATCGATCAAAACAGGCCCCGTAGAAAGATTTTTGACTTCAGTAATGTAACCGCCCCAAGCAAAACCGCCATCGGAGTCAGAGTATATGCCGGAAAAGTAACTTTCATTTGCCAGTAAAGAGATAGCATCAGAATCAAGAGAATAAGCGGTAAAATACAGACCTTCAGCATTCGGTAAAGTTTCAAGATGAGAAAGATTAAAAGTTTTTTGTTCCTGCGTGACCCATGAAGAACCTTCCAAACGATCTGCGCCAGAACAAACACCAACAGGCTGCATGCATTCATAAACAGATTGCATATAATCAAGAGCATAATCACAGAGCTCTGCCGCAAGAGCTTCCACACCGTTTCCCGAAGCGCTTATGTATTTTCCGTCATACCCGGATTCCGCATTTGTTCCGTTCAAAATCATATCCGAGGATTTAGCGTCGATTCGAGGATCAACAATATATGCGATAATATATGGAGCAACATTATACGCATAATAAGTTTCATCACGTGTCCCGTTTGAACTGATCTTTCCTTCCCCATGCAAAGCAGAGATGGTTGATTTAATATTGTTTTTAATCTCTTCCAAATTATCAAAACTTTTTTCTGCTTCCAAAGAAGACGGAGTCATAATACCTTGAATCAGATAAATAAAAGAATAGGCCGATTTATTATACTCACTAAGCGCACGGTAAAATTCGGGAGGAAGAAGGTCATATGTCCGAACGCAATTCCCACCCATATCTCCTATCGATTTTAATAAAGAATAATAATAAAAGTAGTCTCCGGAATATTTATATTGCTTATCTCCGGGTATTTCTCCGTTGATATTGAACCCTTTAATATTAAGGTTCTGCCACTCCCCTTCAACCAGTATTTCAAAGCCGTCCTCACTAACGCGTGAAATTTGTTTTTCTTCATATGCGACAGTCGAAACAGGCGTTTCAAGGGTATCTTTAAGTATTTTTTTCATAAGAGGCACATAAAAATTCCAATAAAAATTAGTAACATCCCCGTCCCTGTCAAAAGACAAAAGTTGAAAAAATTTATCCGCAAACAAAAAATTTGAGATTTGACGCTTTGTTGTATAATCATTAAAATCTCCAGCAAAATAATAAGAGCAACCTCCGTTTTCGTCCTTCAAGCGGGTAACCGCTGCAAAAGTAGTGGTATCCGAAACAGTCGCAAGTTCTTCTGCTCCTGTAGAGTTAACATTAAAATGATATGTTGCAATAACTTCCGTAGCATTATCAGCTTCTATCAACTCAAACCAATTATAATAATTAAGCGAATGCCCACCGAATTCATTTTTGTATTCTTCCGTAATGGAAATGCTAAACAAATTTTTACTTTCAAAATCAGTTTTTTCTTCTAAGACTAGAATATCTCCTGATGATGAAACCAAAAGTATCCCCGCGCCGGAACAATTCCATTCCTGCCCATATTTTGCCCGCCACATATCAGGAGCCCAATATGGAACATCTGTAAGATCCTGTAAATCATATATATATCTTCCTACCCAGCCAGTGGAGGAAATGCCAAATAAATTCTCTAATTCTGAACGAACACCAGAGCTTGTCGCGGTAGTAAGGATATCCTGCTCTCCGATAACTACAGAGCCAGAAGAATGACAAAGAGAAATCATATTCATTTCATCAGTAGTAATCCCATGATCTTCATATATCTCAACGCCGTATGTATCTGATAAATAAAGCAAATCCGGAATCTCATTCAGTTCTGCAAGTGAATTACTGGAAACAATCCGATTACTTTCGTCAAGTTTAGGACCAAAGTAGTCTTCAGTATGGTCATAATAATTATTTGTATCTGGATTAATTATTTTCAAATAATCCATGATCCAATACAACCCTATATGTTTTCTATAATTATTTGAAACATCGTCTAGATAAGACCAGCTGTCTGCCGCAGTAGCTGGAACAGTTTTATCCACAACAACTACGGACAACTGTCTTTTTGGTGTCAGATACCAGAAAATAAAAGAAAAAGCAACCAAGGCAATCAAACATAACGGAATAATAAAATAAGGCTTTAAAAGAAATTTTAATTTAAATTTTTTCATTGGCTTTCTTCCTCAATAATACGTTTTCTAAGAGTAAACAATCTCTCAGCACAACGAAGGAATGCTTCTGTTACCGCAGGATCAAAGAGAGATCCTTTTCCTTCTTCAAGATAAAGTTTTACCTTTTCTTCCGACCAAGGTTCTTTATAGCTGCGATCCGACAACAGAGCGTCAACAACATCTACAACTCTAACGAGACGGGCAGCGGGAGATATTTCTCTTCCACGCAATCCAAAATATCCCGTACCGTCAAAATTCTCATGATGCTCCCTGGCAATAATCGCCGCTGTTTCAAAAAAAACGCCTTTTTGTAATGAAAGAATATTAAAACCCGCTTCTGTATGCATTTTTACATATTCGAATTCTTCTTTAGTAAGAGATCCTTTTTTATCCAATATATTTTCAGAAATAGAGATTTTTCCTATATCATGTGTCATGGATGCAAGAGAAATCAATTTGGCCTTTTCATTGCTCATGCCGAGTTCTTTACACAATTCATAAGCAAGCGCAGAGACAATAACAAGATGTATTTTTGTCGATTTGTATTTTTGTTCAACCACAGACGCAAGATTTATAAATAATTCTTCCTGTATATCGGAAAAATCCTTTTGCAAGTTTAAATTTTGATAAGCAGTATAAAGATTCAAATATGCTGTCTTAATAATATTTCCTATGCCGGTTGTAACTCCGCATAAAATATTTTCAAAATGAATAATCGCACTATGACTGTCCATCTGAAAAAGCATATCCGCCGAAGTATTACCTATCAATAATTTCTGAGATCGTCCTTCAAAGTGCGAATACAGGGCAGAATAATCACATCCTTCAACAGGTCCTTTATTAAAAACTTCGATAAAGGCGTTTCCTTCACGTATTCCAACACATGAATGTACATCGACTGCCTCATCGTTGATTTCTGAATTTTTCTCTATAATATCAGAAAGACCACGAGCGATCTCAACAAGGAAAGTAGTTTCTTCCTTTTGTAAAAACATTTTAGCTATTAGCCCAGTAATATCCTCGATCCATGCGCTGTCAGTATACAATTGCCTTATTCTTTCGTATTTTTTGATATCAAGATAAATAATCTGCCGGCAATATATCACAAATATAACCACACATAAAAGCGCAATACTGCATGCAAACAAGTATCCGGACAGTAATTTCAATCCGAAAAACATAGCGCAGGTATTATAAATCCCTATAAGTCCCGAATAAAACAACAAACCGCGCACTATACCGACATAAGGAACATCAGCTGTTGTGGCGCTCATAAATGCATTATTTGATTTTATAACAAAAAAGATTTGCACAACTGTCATTATGACTGCTGCTGTTCTGACAGCCCAAACAGTAGGGAACAAAGGAATAAGCGCGCTTAAGAATATAACAGGACCCCAGACAAGAGAAGACTTGAAAGCTTTATCATAACAGGAAGATATTGTAATATAAGCAAGCATCATAAGAAACAGTTCAGCTAAAAGAAGG
>CALWNV010000019.1 GCA_944382895.1 uncultured Clostridia bacterium
ATTGAATATAAGTCCTATGCTGCCTGTTGCTGCGGTTTTTTTGTTTTTGATTGTTCTTTTGTATACAAAAAAGGCGTCATTAAGTTTACTGTATATGTTTTTGTTTCTGCCGGTAGGTGTTGCGGTAGGTGTGTCTTATCGGCGAAAAAATGATTTAGGTCAAGCTGTTCTTATAGCTTTATTGGTCTCGGCGCTTATGTTTTTACTGATGTGTGTTTCTTATATTCTGGAAGTTAGCCCTATCTTTTCCGTGCGTGATGCTCTTGAACCTTTCCGGCAGATGGTTTCTTCCGTATCGGACTGGATATATTCACAGATTTCCGCATACGCGGCCACAGACACGTCGAATGTTTTTGCCCCGTATTTGTCAATGACCCGTGAATCTTTTGCAAATACAATCTTTTTTCAAGTTGTTTATTCCGCTCCGATTGTTCTTGGCGCCATTGTGATGATTGTTACGGCTTTAGTTTATTTTGTAATGAAATTTTTGTTAAGGCGCATGAAAAACGATGTTTCGTTTATGACATCGTTTGATTTGGTCAGAGTCACAAAAGGGACAGCTGTATTGTATATGATAAGTACTGTACTTTCCGTTTTTTTAAGCTTTGCGACTCAAAGTGTTGCGTTTTATTTGGTGGTATATATATTGTCTTCATTGTTGGGAATAGTTCTTTCTTTTTGCGGTCTCAGCGTTGTCTGGGCTTTTCTTAAAACACGTGATATAAGCGGGATTGTGAGGATTATATTGTTTATATTTATTATCTTTGTATGTTTAGTTATAACTTTTTTGCCGTCCCTGCTCGCGTTTTTGGGAGTACTTGATACGTTTACGGATATTCGTTCTCGGTTTAGCGGGAGGTTTGGTATATGAAGCTCAGAAATATTTTTGACCGGATTGCCGAAAGGTTTCACTATATCATTCTTATTTCTATCACCGCGGCGCTTAATATCAACTCATTTTCCGGACTTAGCGAATTTATGACAGGTGTAACGGTCGTTTATATTGTTATTTTTGAATTTTATCTTTTCAGAAAAAGACGTAATACCAAAAATCTTTCCGCAAACGTTGTTTCCATGCTTAATATGACATCTCAAAAAAGGCTTATAGATTTTCCTATCCCGATTATTGTCACCGATAATGAAGGAAGCCTTTTGTGGTATAACGATAAACTTCTGACCGATGTTGGAAGTGAACATATAAACAGACTGAATTCTGTTTTTGATCTTAATTCTAATATACTTACGCGGCGTGAGACAAAAGTTTATTTCGGCAACAGGAATTTTACTGTTTATTCAGACTGTTCTGTTCTGAATAACCGTGAAATGTATGTATTATATTTTATAGATAATACGGAATACCGCGCGCTGCAGAAAAAATATAATGATAATCGAACTGTTGTGTCGGTCATACTTATAGACAATTACGATGATATTTTTCAGAATATGAGAGATAACGAGCGTATAACTGCTTCCGCTATGATAGAAAACACTCTTAATGAGTGGTGCCAATCAGTAGGAGGGCTCATTAAAAAAGTTGAAAAAGACAGATATTTATTTATTTTCCGAAATGAAAATCTTGTGTCTTTTACGGAAAAGCGTTTTCCTATTCTTGATACTATAAGAAAACTTCCGATGCCGGAAACTTCTGTTTCGCCTACAGTATCCATAGGCATAGGTGCGCAGAATTGTAATTTTTCCCAAAACGAAGAGCTTGCCAGACAAGCGCTTGATATGGCTCTTTCAAGGGGCGGGGATCAGGTAGTTGTAAAAACAGAAAATGATTTTGAGTTTTTCGGCGGGCGTACAAAAGGTATGGAAAAACGCACGAAAGTCAAATCCCGTATTGCCGCTACGGCGCTCAGGGATTTGCTTAAAGACGTGGATAATGTTCTGATAATGGGACATAAATATTCAGATTTTGACAGTCTCGGAGCGTCAGTCGGGCTTTCACGCATTGCTGTCGCGGCAGGGAAGAAGACAGGTATAATTTTTGATGAGAAAACTTCGCTTGCTATGCCTCTTTATGAGAGACTTATGAAAAATCAGTCTATCGCAGAGAGGTTTGTTGATGCTGAGAAAGCTCTTATAATGGCAGGTCCAAAATGTCTGGTCATAGTGGTGGATACGCATAGAGCGGGATATTCGATTATGCCTTCCGTTCTTGAATATGCGGGGAAGATAATGGTTGTGGATCATCACAGGAAATCCGCCGATTATATAGAAAACGCCGACTTTTTCTATCATGAGCCGTATGCGTCTTCCGCAAGTGAAATGGTTGCGGAGATCATGCAGTATATGAATATTTCACGAATGCCTCAGATCGAGGCCGAGGCGGTTTTGTCCGGAATATATCTTGACACTAAGTCATTTACGTTGCGTACAAACCCACATACGTTTGAGGCATCGTCATTTTTGCGGAGAGCCGGGGCTGATACCGTCAATGTAAAACAGCTTTTTCAGATCGATATGCAGACGTATATGTGCAGGGCAGAAATGATAAAGAACGCATCCGTTTATAAAAAGATTATAGCGGTCTCGGTATGGAACGGGGATAGTTTTCCGTATGTACGTATGGCGGCGGCTCAGGCAGCGGACGAATTGCTTAATATTGAAAATGTTCTGGCATCGTTTACTCTGTTCAGGGATAAAGACGGAGTGGTCAATATTTCCGGACGTTCATTTGGAGCGATCAATGTTCAGCTTATACTTGAAAAGTTAAAGGGAGGCGGGCATCAGACCATGGCAGGCGCGCAGCTTTCCGGAGTGACCGTAGATAAAGCCAAGGATCAACTTATTTCCGCAATCAACGCTTATCTTAGTGAAAATCCTTACGATAGTGAGATAGCGGTAAATTCCGTACAAGGGTGAAAGGGAGGATATAAATATGAAAGTTATACTCAATGCTGATATAAAAACGCTTGGGAAAAAGGGAGATCTTGTAAACGTTTCTGACGGATATGCAAGGAATTTTTTGTTTCCACGTAAACTCGCGGTTGAGGCGAACGCAGCTAATCTTAATACTGTGAGCCAACGGGAATCCGCAAAAGAATATCATAAGTCTGTTGAAATAAAAAACGCCGAGGATCTGAAACAGCAGCTCGAAAAAATTTCCGTAACGATAAAAGTTAAGGCCGGGGCAAACGGTAAACTGTTTGGCTCAGTCACATCCAAAGAGGTTGCCGAAGTGCTCGCGTCGTTATACGGAGTTTCTGTTGATAAAAAGAAAATAGTATTGTCCGAGCCGATCAAAGCTTATGGAACGTATATACTTGACATTAAACTTTACGCGAACATCACTGCAAAGCTTAATGTCGTTGTCGCTGAGGAAAAATGATGATGGATGAGGAACGCGGGTTTAACGAAAACGAAGTCTTGCCGTATAATACAGAAGCTGAACAAACCGTTCTTGGGGCAATAATGATTGATCCCTCACTTATAACTACGGCGGCGGCCAAGCTTAAGCCGGATTCATTTTATGTGCAGATGCATAAAGATATATTTGAAACGCTTTTGGATATGTTTAATGCCTCACGTCCGATGGAACCCCTTCTTATTCTCGATGAGCTCAGGAACAGGGGCGTGTTCAAAGAAGAGGATGAGAAAGATTATTTGCTTACGATGGCACAGACAGCGTCTTCGGTTTCCAATATTTCGTATTATGTGAATATTATTGAGGAGAAAAGCGCTTTACGCAATATACTGAAAACATGTTCCGAAGTTTCGGCGCTTTGTTATAAAGGAGGCGTTAAAGCGTCTGATATTTTGGACGAAGCCGAGCGGCGTATATATAATATAACACGGGGACGTCAGAATGTAGACCTTGAAAATCTTCGTGATGTAGTGGAGAACGAAGCTGACAGGATAAGTGAGCTTGTAACTGATACAACGGGCAAATTTGAACCGGTAAAGACGGGGATATCTAGTTATGACAATATTATAGGCGGTATGAACAAAAGCGATCTTATTATACTTGCGGCTCGTCCCGGTATGGGAAAGACTGCCCTTGCTCTCAACATCGCTTATAATGTCGCGATGTCTCCGCGATATAATCCTAAAAAGAGCGTCGTTTTCTTTTCCCTCGAAATGTCGTCAGCACAACTTGCGCAGCGTATTATATCAAGCGCGTGTATGATAGATCACGGGGTTTTGCAGCGCGGGGCTCTTTCTGAGGATGAGTGGAGACTTCTGGTCGAGTTTCAGAAGGAAAGATTGTTCGGGACAAGGTTTTTGATATCAGATGATTCCATGGCATCGATTACGGATATGAAAGCCAAGATCCGGCGTGTGGAAAATGTCGGGCTTGTTGTTGTTGATTATCTTCAATTGATGGGAGGAAACAATCCGGATCGTGTAAGAGAGATATCGGAAATAACCCGTTCTTTCAAAATCATGGCGAAAGAGTTTGATATACCGATCCTTCTTTTGTCGCAGCTTTCCCGTGCGATATCAAAAAGAGACGATAAGACTCCTCAGCTTTCCGATCTGAGAGATTCTGGTTCTATCGAGCAAGATGCCGATCTTGTGATGTTTATAGACAGGCCGGACGCTTCAAATCCGGACGCTAAAAGAAAAAATGAAGCTGATTTGTACATACAGAAAAACAGGCACGGTCAGACAGGCCGTCTTACGCTTGCGTGGGACGGTAAACATACTACGTTCCGTGCCATAGACACGACTATTGACGAATGAATATTTATGATAAAATAAGTAAAACAGTTTATGACAACGGGCTTTTGTCCGGAGCAAGCGGTGTTGTTTTAGCCGTGTCCGGAGGACCGGACAGTATGACTTTGCTTGACTGGTTTGAAAAAAAACGACCGTGTGTATTTTGTGCGGCACATATAAACCACTCACTCAGGCCGGAAGCTGATGATGATGAACGTTTTGTTAAAAAATACTGTGACAGTCGAGGGATCGATTTTTTTTCGGAAAAAGTCGATATTACAGGCCTTTGCCCGCGGGGAGTTTCTATTGAAACTTTTGCAAGATCGGTGAGGTATAGTTTCTTTGACAAGGTCCGTGGTCAAACCGGGTTTTCACATATTGCCACCGCTCATAATCTGAGCGATAATATCGAAACCATGATTATGAATATAGTACGCGGATGCGGAATATCGGGGTTGTGTGCGATCCCGTATAAGAGAGAAGATCTTATTATCAGGCCTCTTATTGAGATATCCAAAGATGAGATACTGCTGCATTGTCGTGAAGAGAATATCCCGTTTACTGTTGACAGTACGAATTTCGAAAATATATGTACCCGTAATATAGTCAGAAACAGTATAATCCCTCTTATCAAGCAGATTAACCCGTCTTTTGAAAAAACCCCGCTTATTTATCTCGCAAAGCAATGTACGGAATATATCGGAGAAAAAGCGGAAGAGGTTTTGGGAAATTCGTTTAACGGTACAGGGCTGTTGACCGAGCCTTTGAAACAGCTTTCTGACGCTGTTCTTTTTGAGGTTATACGCCGTGCTTTTTCCACGATAAGCGGTGGGGAAATCCTTGATTTTTTTCATACGCGTGCTGTCGCCGATTTGATAAGGAATTCTACTGTGTCCGGGAAGACAGGGCTTATAGCCGGATATACGGCTCGTATGTCGTATAAAGAGATTTTTTTCGAAAAAGAAGGTTCGGGATATTTCCGGATTGAAAAAACTCCTTTGGTGAACGGGGATAACTATATTTCAGGACTCGGTACTGTTGTTATAGAAGCTGAAGATTGTTCCGATCTTTATATAAGGTCAAGAGAACAGGGAGACAGAATAGTCCATAACGGCAAAACAAAAACTCTTAAAAAACTTTTTATTGATGAAAAAATTCCTGTGGCGGAACGTGGAAAGTATTTTATAATCGAAAAAAACGGTAAAATAATATATGTGCGTGATTTTTATTGTGAAAATCCGGTAAAAATTCGTGTATATTTAAAAAAAAGTAACATTTAGTTCGTATTTTTAATTAGTTATTACTGTATAATATTCTGGAGCGGTAAAGGTTTTCATAAATTATTTCAAATAAGTGTGAGAAAGAAAATCTATACTGCGCGGATTATTTATCAGGGCTGTTGACTGGAGAATGAGAATGGAAAAGCTGGAAGTTATGATCTCGGAAAATCAGCTGAGAGAGCGACTGAAAGAATTAGGGCAGAATATTTCCTCAGATTATGGCGAGGATTCAAATCTACTGCTTGTTTCTATACTTAAAGGCTCAGTGGTTTTTCTTGCTGACCTGATGAGATGTATAGATTTGCCTCTTTCGATAGATTTTATGGTTGCGTCGAGTTACGGCAGCGGAACTGAAAGCCGGGGGAATGTTAAAATTATTAAAGATCTCGATGTGAATATTTCAGATTATGATATTCTTATCGTTGAAGATATTCTTGACAGCGGCTACACATTGTCTAAGATAATAGAGATCCTTAAAACACGTAATCCCAGGTCGCTCAGGGTCTGTGCCTTACTCGACAAGCCGGACAGACGTGTAACCCCTGTACAACTTGATTATAACGGGTTTGTGATAGAGGATAAATTTATTGTCGGTTACGGTCTTGATTATGATGAAAAATACCGGAATTTGCCGTACATAGGAGTTTTGGCACGGTAGAAGATTTCAAATAAAGGAGAAAATGATGAAGAAATATAAGAATATAGGTATATATGCGGTTGTTATACTGATACTCGCTCTTATTGTCATGCTTCTGATATCCGGGACCTCGGAACGGAGACTGAAATATTCTGATGTGCTCGGATATTTTGAAAATAATCAGGTGGAAAGCTTTGTCATCGATAATTCCACCTTGGAGTTTACGCTTAAAGCGGATGGAAACGGTACGGCCAAGACAGAGAGTTTTGAGCTTTATAGTGTAGGCTTGTTCCTTGAGGACGTGGATCCGTATATTTACACGACAGATGAAAACGGTGTAAAAACGCGTATAATGGATTATGACCTGATTCCGCCTCCGCAAACATCGATTTTCCTTTCTTTGCTACCGTATTTGCTTATAGGCGGAGTTTTTGTCGTATTTCTATTCATCATGTACAACCAGATGAACGGCGGCGGCGGCAAGGCAATGAGCTTTGGTCGTGCTCGGCTCAAAGTTGGGGACGCAAACAAAAAAAAGGTCATGTTTTCCGACGTGGCGGGGGCGGACGAGGAAAAAGAAGAGCTTATAGAAGTTGTTGATTTTCTTAAAAATCCGAAAAAATTTACTGATATAGGCGCGAGGATTCCGAGAGGTATTCTTCTTGTTGGTGCGCCGGGAACAGGTAAAACATATCTTGCAAAAGCTACCTCCGGAGAGGCCGGTGTTCCGTTTTTTTCGATATCCGGTTCCGATTTTGTAGAGCTTTATGTCGGTGTCGGTGCGTCCAGGGTAAGGGATACTTTTGAACAGGCAAAGAAGAACTCTCCGTGTATAATTTTTATCGATGAAATCGACGCGGTTGGACGTCAAAGAGGCGCGGGACTTGGCGGAGGCCATGACGAGCGCGAACAGACTCTTAACCAGCTTTTGGTTGAGATGGATGGTTTTGAAGAAAATGAGGGCGTTATAGTGATGGCCGCGACGAACCGTCCTGATGTTCTTGACCATGCTCTTTTACGTCCCGGACGTTTTGACCGTCAGATAGTGATAAATCTCCCTGATGTGCGTGCTCGTGAGCTTGTGCTTAAAGCTCATGCGAAAAATAAACCTCTTGACGCGTCTGTTGATCTTTCGCATGTCGCGAAGTCCACTGCGGGGTTTGCTCCTGCCGATCTTGAAAATATTCTCAATGAAGCGGCGCTGCTCGCTGTAAGGAATAAACGGCAGGTCATTATGCCTAAGGATGTCGACGACGCTATACTTAAAGTTGTAGTGGGTGTGGAGAAAAAGTCCAATGTGATTTCCGATAAAGAAAAGAAGCTTACGGCATATCACGAGGCAGGGCACGCGGTCGTTTCCAATTTCCTTGAACATCATGACGCTGTCCATGAAATCTCGATAATCCCGAGGGGGCTCGCGGGAGGCTACACTTATTATGTACCGAAAGAGGATAAAAGCTATTCTTCTAAAAACGAAATGCTTGACAGCCTTGTTTCAATGCTCGGAGGCCGTGTCGCAGAGACGTTGTGCCTTGATGATATTTCCACAGGGGCATCAGGCGACATAGAGAAAGCAACATCTTTGGCCCGTAAGATGGTTATGCGTTACGGCATGAGTGAAAAAATAGGGACGATCTCTTTTGGTTCTTCTCATGACGAGGTTTTTCTCGGAAGAGACTGGTCTGCTCAGCAGCGTAATTATTCTGAAGAACTTGCCGCGTTGATAGACGAGGAAGTCAAGAGATTTATTGATGAGAGTTTTGCCCGTGCTAAAGAGATACTGATGTCTCATATAGATAAGCTTCATATCCTTGCAAAACGGCTTCTTGAAAAGGAAAAGGTTTCTGCGGAAGAGTTTGAAGCGTTGATGAAGAATGAGCCGGAGGCTGTAAATGGTTAAAGATATTATGACTCATGATTTTGAATCTGAAGTTATTTTGTATGATAAAAAAGTCATTGTGGATTTTTATGCGGACTGGTGTAATCCGTGTAAAATGATGGCTCCGGTCTTGGAACAGCTTTCAGAGGAATATCCGGAAGTCAGATTTGTTAAGATCAATGTTGATGAAAATCGGCAGTCTGCGCTTGATTATGACATACAATCTATCCCGACTCTCATTGTTTTTGATGGCGGTGAAGAGGTTTCACGTTGTGTGGGTGTGAAGACGAAGGATATGCTTGTAGACGCGCTTGAACTTTAATTTATTATGATATAAACGCCGGGGCTTCCTCAAATGAAGGAGCCTCGGCGTTTTATTGGTTTATTGGTATATATTCGGGTTTATACAGATGATAGTATGAAAAATTTATTTGAAAACCGAAATTGCTTCAGAAATCGTTTTTTCATGTGCCTGCTCACCGTATTTGTCGACTTCGCTTTTATTCTTTTCTCCGTGAGTGAGACATCCCGCTCCGCCTATGCATCCTCCGCTGCAAGCCATCCCTTCTATGAAATTTGCGTCGAGAACGCCTTTGCTGGCTTTAAGAAGAGCAGTGCGACATGCGTCGATCCCGTCACATGGAACGGCGTTTAGTTTGAAATCAAGATATTGTTCTTTTATTGCTTGCGCGATAGCTTCGGAGACTCCTCCGCTGCGCGCGAATATCCTTCCAAAATATGAAGCATTATCAAGGACTTCGTCCGTAAGCGATGTTATGTCTATATCCTTACTGTCAAACAAAGCTTGAAGTTCTTCAAATGTGATTACGCAGTCGACCCATTTATGGACCTCAGGTTTTTGGAACTCTGCCTTTTTCGCTGTACATGGTCCTATAAAAACTACACGTGAATCAGGGTCGGTCTTTTTGATTTGTTCCGCGATCGCTGCCATCGGGGATGGATTATGTGATATTTTATCGGTAAATGCTGGAAATTGCTTATGTATATAATCTACAAAGGCCGGGCAGCAAGAACTTGTTAAAAATCCTTTTTCGGAAAGTTCCTTTGCCTCTTTGGCCGCTACGATATCCGCACCGAGAGCCGCTTCTATAACAGAATAAAATCCCAGCGTTTTTATTCCCGAAACTACTTGACCGAGAGAGGCGTATGTAAATTGGCTTGATATGGAAGGAGCCACGACTGCGTACATTTTATATTTTTTATTTTCATCGCTTCGTTTGATCATATCTATGACATTGAGAATAAAAGATTTTTCTGATATCGCGCCAAACGGACACTGATAAATGCAGGCTCCGCAGGCTATGCATTTTTTATCATCTATTTTTGCCGCTTTTGTTTCACTCATTGAGATAGCTTTGATTTTACAGGCATTTTCGCACGGACGTTTATTGTTGGCTATAGCGCTGTACGGACATACTTTAGCGCATTGCCCGCATTCAACACATTTTGTTTTATCAATATGTGCTTTTTGATGATTGTCAAATGTTATTGCTCCGCGTTTGCAAACATCCTCGCAGCGATGTGCAAGACATCCCCTGCAAGCCTCGGTGACCTCATATCCGCCTACAGGACATTCGTCGCAGGCAATATCTATGACTTCGATTACATTGGAGTTGAGCCTGTTCCCTCCTATCGCGAGCTTTATTCTTTCTGAGAGAATAGCCCGTTCTTTATATACGCAGCAACGCATTGTCGGCTCGCTGCCCGGAACTATCCTTTTGGGAATATCCGTAATCTTTTCAAGCAGCGTACCTTTCCATTCCTCGCGTGCAACTTCTCTTAATACTTTATATTTCAGGTGTTGTACTTTTGTATCGAATTTCCGCATGATCAGACTCCTTAAAAATAACAGACCTTTATTCTTTTCCCCATTTTTTTCAGACAATCGGAAAGCTCCGTGACGAGATTCATTTTAATGCTGAATGTTATTGGCAGCGATGGATTCTGGTGTGCAGGATTTACCGCTCTTCCCACATAAAAGTTGATATCCGTAGCTTCTTCAAAAAGCAGTCTGCTTATCATTGATGCCGCGTCTCTTTTGAAACTCCATTCGTCGTATAATTTGTTTTCGGCAACATAATCTTTCGCGTATGTGAGGACTTTGTTTACCGTTATTACGCCTTCTGTTACAAGATCGACGCCTTCTATTGTTGCCGTAGGAGGGATTTCCTCGTCTTCGAACTCAATGCTTGGGACGAGTTTTTTCCCTAAAAACTGTGCGGCGATAGAAGCTGTCGTCCCTCCGCATACGATATGTTTGCCTTTTTTGGAAAAAAACAGAGACATCATCCTGTTGCAGTCATCACGGTTTGCCGGAGGGCCGAAAAGCATATTCATCGGAACTCTCTTCCTTATACGGATTATACATACTGTGGCAGAATTTTCAATATCTTCGCCAAAATGTTTGTTATGTTCCTCGATAAAAGCAGAGCAAAGGGTTTTTGACGTATATCCTACAGGCGCGAGTGTTTCCATAAAGTCGATAATATCTTTCTTTCCCCATCCGGAAACTTCATTTTCTGTATCTACAAATCCGTTGCTTAACAGCACAAATATGTCGCCTTCCTGTAATGTTACGCGGGCTTTGATGATTTTCTTTTCACAGATGTTCAGTTCGGTCGTAGGAAAGTCTGTTTGTTTTCCGTCCCGGATAAGAATTATTGAAGGGGTTCCGTGCTGTATTATATCGGCTTGCTCGTTGTTGATGATGTGGAAAGTTGTATACGTGGAATATTCAGTATTGTTCCCAAGATATTCGGTGTGCGAGTCTGAAATCGTTTCAATACAATCATCTTCCGGAATTTCCGACGCAATCATTCCCGACAGCATTCTTGATGTGAAAGCGGAGAGAATATTAGCTTTAATCCCTGTTCCGCTTCCTCTTGCTAAAACTATTACTTTTGAGGCTTCATTTTCATCGGTGACACATATATTATCTTCACAAAAATCCTCATCCGGACGACAAATGCTGGTATAGCCGATATCTGCGCAAAGATCATTCATCTTTTTTGATCGATCCTTTCAATTTTGTAAGAGCGTTTTTTGTTTCCGCGGCGGATTCTCCGAGAAGATACGCTACTTCCTGCATGATATGTATTTGTTTCGCGATAGTTTTGTCAGCAAGTTCCACAGTCTGGTTGTTTATGTCTTCCTGTTTAATTTTTGCTGCCTGCTCGTCCGTGATATCACGCATGATACAGATGAGTACATGATAATTTTTATCATATATGATGCTTTGTTCCACATATTTGTTATATTCCGCAAGAAAAATCAGCTTGCCTGATATCCCTTTTCCCGTTTCCAATACTTCCAGAAAGCTTTCCTGGTCAAGAATGGATATAACCGGGCTTCCGAGTACGTCAGAGTCGGAGTGTATATTCATAATCCTTTTTGCGGCGGCATTGATTTGCTGGACTTCAAGTCTCTCGTTCAAAACAATAATAGCGTTCGGAGTATTGTTTACAATGTTGTCGGAAAAACTCTCGGCACGGTCTTTCAGATACGGCAGACACATCGATATTTCCGCCTTGCCTTGAAAAATGGCAACGGCTTTGTCTCTGCAGGTATTGTATCCGCATGAGCCGCAGTTGAGTTCATCTTCCGGTTTTGTTTTGTTCATCTGGTGAAGGATTTCTGTAATCTGTTCCTCAGTGGGTTCCTGATTGTTTGAAGCGATATACTCAAAATTCTTTTTTATAAAATATTCATCAGGTTGTTCAACGGCAAAATCTTTTTTACCCGCGTATTCCGATACGGCAACGTAATTATTTACCGGAGTGGGATGGTATTTTTCCATAACCGGTCCGCCTGAGCAGCTCCCCGTACAGGCTGACATTTCAATAAAGCATTTATGGATTTTTCCGCTTATAACATTTTTAAGCGCAGCCATACAGTTTTCTACACCGCCTATAGTCAGGTATGAGTAGTTTTCCGGCTGCGATCGGAGAGTTTTCAATATACCTCCCGCTGTCGGGAAAAATCTTGCGCGGCTGTTTTCGTTTTGAGGCTCTTCTGATTTTTGCAGGGTAATGTTTTCTTCGTTGAGCCATTGTGTGAGATTTTCAAATGTAAGAACGGCATCTACAAACCCTTTGTAGTACTCAGCCTCGTCTTTTTTCGCCACACACGGGCCTATAAAAACGGTTTTGGCGTCCGGATGCTCTTTTTTGATTTTTTGACAATGTGCCTGCATAGGTGACAGAACGTCCGCGAGAAAGGGTATCGCTGCTGGAAAATGTTTTTGTATGAGAAGATTTACCGAATGGCAGCATGATGTTATAATAACGTCTTTTTCGCCGTCTTTGAGCATTTTCTCATATTCATTTTTGACAATAGTTGCTCCGTATGCGGTTTCTTCCGCGTCATAGAACCCCAGTTTTTTCAACGCGGTCCTCATATCTTCTATGCCTGTTCCGTTGTAGTTTGCGATAAAAGATGGGGCTATGCTCGCAATTACCTTTTCCTTGCCCTGTATCATTACTTTTACCTTCTCCGTTTCATCGGAGATTTCCTTGGCATTCTGAGGGCAAACAACAAAACATTGTCCGCAAAGTATACATTCATTCCCAACTATATGGGCTTGGTTTCCTGAAAAACGAATGGCTTTTACGGGACAGTGCCTTATACATTTATAGCAGTTTTTGCAATTTGATTTTTTTAGTCTGAGACATTCGCTCATAACTGTTCGTTCCTTCCCTGTTCTATTACATCAAGGATGTTTTCCGAAAAAAAAGAATCGAGGTTTTCATAGGTTATCCCGGTATGGATTTTGTCATTTATCTGTAAACTCACCCCGGAAAGGTTGCATTTTCCCATACAGAAGTTTCCTGATAATTCAACTTCGTTTTCAAGGTTGTTTTCTTTGATTTTTTCTTTGAGAGACTCAAGTATTTTATAAGAACCTTTAAGGTGACATGAGCTGCCTATACATACTGATACTTTCACCTGATAACACACTTCCTTTCATATTATGTGTATCTATATATGTATATTAATACATATATATTATAACATATGTAGTCGATAAAGTAAAATATTTTTCATATATATCGATATATACATATCGATATAATATTATTTATTTTAGACGAAAACATATATCTGATCATTGTTTGGATCAAAGAGGAATTTCGGTAAGCGGGTATTCACCTGTAACGGGATCCGGGGTTACGTATTCTGCGCAGACCGCCTTGTTTTTTCCATATAGAATCGCGTACCCGCGCTTTATAGACGTATCAGAGAAAGATGTTTTTATTGATTTTAGTCTGCGGTCAGGGCGTTTCAGGAAGTCAGGGAGTTTGCCTGAGGCATTGGTTTTTAAGCGGTCGATGACAAGGCAGTCTCTGAAAGATTCGGTTGTATCAGAAAAAAAGTCAAAAAAATTTCGGGAAAGCTCATCAAGCGATGCCTGCTGGGGAAAGTACTTGCCGAATGAACAGAACAGGTCGAAG
The DNA here is from genome assembly GCA_944382895.1 of uncultured Clostridia bacterium. Taxonomy (GTDB): domain Bacteria; phylum Bacillota; class Clostridia; order Oscillospirales; family UBA644; genus QAKR01. The sequence goes on from CALWNV010000019.1 coordinate 13,933, forward strand.
GGCGAAATGTTTTTGGTTTTCAGAATATATTCGATCGTTACTGAAAATCTTCCGCTGTTATAAAGCCTGTTAAGCGCGTTTTCTGTGAAACGCAGGTCGGAAATATCTTTTTCGCTCAGCCACGGGGTATTTATAATTTCATACGGAGGGTTTTCTGAAAATACACATGGGTATTTTTGAGGATTTTCACGCATCGGGGAGCCATAAAGAAGTTTGAGGAACCCAAGCTGCAGCATGTTCGGGCGCAGTTCAAAGGCTTTGTTAAAACTGTTTTTAAAGCTTTCCATATCTTCATAAGGCAATCCGGCTATGAGGTCGATATGGATATGTATATTCCGTGGCTCAGAAAGTCTTTTTATGTTGTGGCAAAGTTTGTTTTGATTTGTTTTTCTGTTGATCTGTTCTAATGTTTTTTTATTGAAAGTCTGCAATCCGATTTCAAGTTGAAAAAGTCCGGGAGGAGCAGAATTAAAAAGAGAAATAAGTTCATCGTCCAGAATATCTCCGGCTATCTCAAAATGAAATTTTATCCCGCTGTCAGAAAATTTATTGATGATAAACAAGATTAGCTCTTTTGCGTGTTTTTTGTTTGCGTTGAATGTTCTGTCAACAAATTTGATTGTTTTCGTACCGCTTTTTGCCAGGAGCTCAATATTCTGTTTAGCTTTTTTTATATCTAAAAAACGGGGTTTGCCACATCTTCCCGAAAGACAGAATGCGCAACTGTAAGGGCAGCCTCTTGATGTTTCTATATATGCGATTTTTCCGTTGAGCGCGTGAAAATATTCTTCTGTGTAAGGGGATACCGGTTCTTCGTCGTAAATGCAGGGAGGGGAGACAAGTATTTTATTTTCGTCACGCAGGCAAAGACCGGGGATATTCTGCGGATTGTTACTGTTGTTCAGCGCATTGATAAGTAACGCAAATGATTTTTCCCCTTCTCCGCTTAAAACATAATCGATATTTTTGTTTCGTAAAACAGCTTCAGCGTTATAACTTACTTCCGGCCCACCCATTATTATTGTTGTGTCCGGGAGCTCTTTTTTTATCAGATACGCGAGCTGATACATTTTTTCTATATTCCAGATATAACACGAAAGCCCCACTGCGTGAGGCTTTTTTTGTATGATTTTTTGTGAGAAATCGTTGATATTTTCATTTATTGTACCCTGGATAACTTCTGCGGAAATATCTTTATCGGCATATTTTTTCAAACCCGCAAGCAGACAGAACGGCGCAAGGGATGAATGAATATATTGTGTGTTAAGGGTACATATTGTGACTTTCATCCGGTGCTTTCCTTTCATGTCGGAGTGGGTTCGTTGTAAAAAGTTTATCCTAATATATCGGAAATCACTTTTTCGCCGGCTCGGTAAGCTTCTATTATACGGTCGGCTTCCTCGTCGCAGGCTTTTTCAAATTCGGGCCAGTTCATATTGTTGTAATAAGTAAAAACATCATTGGCAAGAGTTTCGCTGCCGACATCCACACAAAGACCGGTCTTATATTTTTCCGCGCGTTCGCCCATATATATTCCTTTGTTGCAGAGCTGGGGCAGATAAAAAAGAATCCCGTCATAATATTTGTTGCCCATCGCGGCACGGATCCCGTCATTCTCAACATCGTAAAGATTATGGATGATTTCTGTGTTTTTAATAAATTCATAACGTTGTTCAGGACGGTATTCTCCATGGAAAAATACATTTTTTATATCTTTTTCGGATATGTATTTACGTATTATCGCAGCTGTTGCCTGTTCCTTGCCGTAATAGTGTAATTCAAAACGGCTGTCGTTTCCGAAAACTTTAAGCAATCTGATGTTGAGCGGTACGTGCCTGATAAAACCCCAAAACGCAATCCTTATCGGCATATGTTCACGCGGAAGCTCTCGTCTGTTGTCTCTTTGAGATAAAGCGGCGATATCTATGTTGTGAGAAGTATATATGTTGTCACTTTTAACAAGGTATTCCCTGAATTTGTCTGAGCTTACGAATGTCGCCGCTGAGTTTTTGATAAGGCGATCCATTATATTTTTATAAAAGTCTATTTTCTCATAAGTGAGATCACGATAATCGAGGATATATTTTTTATAATAATGCTTTTCAAGAAATCTGTAAATCAGTACCCCGGGTAGCGCGGGCAGGACTATTATAAAGTCGAACTTTTCTTTCTTTATAAGATTTTTTGCGAATTTACGGTATTTTATAAAGCCTGCTATTTTTTTATGTTTGGCTACTTCATTTTCCTGAGGATAGCAAAATTCATGCAGAGTAAGGGTTTGTTTCGGTATGATATCTTCCTGTTCATCCCTGTTCCAATAAAGAAAGTGCACGTCGTTTTTTTCGCAATCTATTCGGTTGAGGTAAAAGTTGGCGTAGGGGATGTATTTTATTTTTGTAAGGCTCATAAGAAGTATTTTCATTTTACACGCTCCTTTAACGTGTTCTATATGACACAGTATTTTTCCATGTAGCTTTCCATTTTCACGGCAAGGTCCGCTTGTCCGGAGGATATAAGATAGTCGTGTATGTCACATACATTCACCACGGAGTTTACTTTTATACCGTACTGCTCAAAAAGTTCCTGGGAAGCTGTTTTTTCGGAGGTCCCTTTTTCGCAGCGATTAACGCTTATAAAAATATCATTTACTTCTATTTTGGCGGATTCAAATAAAATGGGTAGCGTTTCTCTTACCGCGGTACCGGCGGTGATAACATCTTCAATAATGATGATTTTATCTCCGTCTTTCGGTTTATATCCGACAAGTGATCCCCCTTCACCATGGTCTTTGGCTTCTTTTCTGTTGAAAAAATAAGGTTTGTCTATGCCGAAATCTCTGTAAAGCGATATCGCGACCGCTGTTACAAGAGGTATCCCTTTATATGCGGGACCAAACATAGCGTCAAATTTACCGTCAGTCGTTTCGTATATAAGGTGTGCGTAATATCCGGCAAGTTCGGATATCTGTGCTCCTGTACGGTAATTCCCAGTGTTTACAAAGTATTGCGTCTGTCGGCCGCTTTTTGTTACAAAGTCTCCGAAACGTAAAACATCGCAGCTGAGCATGAATTCAATAAAATTTTTTTTGTCCATATCACCGTTTTCCTTTTTTCCCGCGGAGAATAAGCGCCGCGTTTATATAAATTCTTTTTGCAAACGGAAAAAGTTTTTGCATTAGTTTGTATTTGAATTTATTTACCGGCAATTCAAATTCTCCGGCATATTCGACCACTGTAGGCCGGAATTTTAATTTGAATTCCGAAAGGCTGTCATTAAGATCGCCGTTTATTCCCATAAAACTTACTGTCTTTATCCCTGTATCACGAAAATATCGCATCGCTTCAAATCTTATCTGGTTTGTTGTTTTGAAACGCGGAAAAACAGTTTCGTCAAAACCACTGTACATAAAATAAAGTGTGTCGTTTGATTTGAGAACGTTCATCGCTGACATTGTGATGATGTTTCCCTTTTCCGCACGAAGCTTTTCCGCTTCGGCGCGGTCGGCATCGGTATGTTCTTTATCTTCACCACTGTCTAAAAATTCTGAGAATTTATTTATATCGATTCTCGCGAACAAGAAGTAATTGTCCCCGGGAAACGCGTTATACATACGCTCAAAATATTCCTTGTTGCGCAAAAGTATGTGTTGGCGTTTTTCGGTATGCTCAGATATTTTTATAAATTCATCTATTGAATCCTCTGAGGACTTTATCTCAAAGCTTATACCGCGTTTTTTCGTAAAGTCTCCTATGAATTTTTTCATTTTGCGTTCAAATTCACCGAGAATTGCTTCATCGTTTTTCTTATTTCCGTTTTCGTCGATAAGATAATATTCGGCGTTGAATCTCGGTTGTGTGTATGTGTGAAAGTCTGTTGCAAACCCCATGTGCTTAAACCCTATGCTTTTAAGCATTTCAAGTTGCTCAATGCCTTTTTTTTGCGGTTTTTTTTCTTTTTTGAATATTGTGGAAATACATATTTCCGGATCTATTCTGATCATATAAGCCCCGATTTTTCTTGCGTATGACAAAACACCGGCAGTAAAGGCTTTTACAAGCTCTTTGTCAGAATAATCCAAAACAAAACCTCTCGGTGAATATATAAGCTTGAATCCTGGAGCAAGCTTTCTTATCAGCAGCAACGCTCCCCCCGCGTTTACTCCGTCTTTTTTTATCAGACAAAATGTGTTTTGCCAGCTGTTTTTAACTTTTGCCCACATTGGGGTATTCATTATATTATAGTGAGGCAGCGTTTTGAGCCAATCAAAATATTCATCGGCGGAAACGTCCGCTTTGAATTCAAACATCACCGATTCCTCCGGTTATTTCATTTATCATATTCTCAAGCTCGTTCTTTGTTATCAGAACATTGAGCATCTCAAGGAGTTTGTCCGGACTCATTTTTTCCGGCAACATCAGTTTTTTCTTTATTTCTTCACGTAATTTTTTACTTCCGGGTCGGCCTGAAAGCCCGTAAACGTACATATCGGTTTTCGAGATCCTTTCCGGGTTTTTAGTGTCATTGAAAATATTTGCCTCACTGAGTATTTTGAGCAGGGTTTTATGGTCCGTTCCCTCCACGCCCAAAAGACCTTCTTTTGAAGGTTTTGGTTTTCGGCGTTCTTTACCTTCAATATCAGGGATATAAACGTTTTTTACATTTTCCGTTCCGGCGAGAGAAATGATGCGGTTGCGTATCAGAAGCCCTGCACTGTCGCTGTCTGTAAGTATCACGATCCCTCGCTCTTTTGCGAGCCGTGGTATTGTTTTCGCAAGCCGGGCATCCTTAAAAATCCCGAATCCGTTTGTTTCTATGATCGTCGCGTCCAAAACTTCTGAAAGTCTGGCTCGGTCATATTTGCCTTCTACAATTATTACTTTGTCGGTGGAAGGTTTTTCCGTCATAACGCTGACTCCTCTATCAGAGAGGTTAAAACCGCTTCTGTGTCGGCTGGAGATGATTTTATCATAAGGTCGGCTTCGATGCACTTGTCAATAAATGTGTCGAGGCGTGCAATATCAATGTTTTCAAGCAGTTTCATGTTCCGGTATACATCGGATTCGCTGAAACCAAGTTCTGAGGAGATCTGAGATGATGTCAAGCCTTTATCCTTGAGAGTTTTTATTTTATATATCTTCCCTGCAAACCAAAACAAGACACCGCATAGGGAAACAGCTTCGTTTGCGGCATTACTGAAAAAGAAAGCTGAAAGTTTATGAGCTTTCCGTATATCTCGTTTCAGGATCGCGTCAGTTATATTGAATACGTTGATTTCCGAATTTTTAACGGATATGGTATCGATCGCTTCCGTCGTTATTTCTTTATCACAAAATGCGGAAAGTTTCTCGCATTCATGTAAAAGAGCGAACATATCGGTTCCTGTCACCTGAATAAGATATTTTGCTGCCATATCTGAAACAATGCGGTTTCTGAGTTTGCATTGTTTTTTTATCCATTTTAAGAGAGTGGAATCGTCAAGTTTATTAATCGTGACATCAACAGCGTTTTTTTTGAGGAAATCATGGAATGCCGCACCGTCTCTGGTTTTTTTTGATACGGAACAGGTTTCTTCAAAGAATACGATGACCGCGTCATCGCATAATATATCGGGGTTTTTTGTAATAAATGCGGGAATTTCGCTTTTTTCTGTAACATCTGTTATAAGAATGAGTTTTTTTTCCGCAATGACAGGAAATGTGCTGAGACAATTCATCAATTCATCGGAAGAAGTTTCTGCATCGAGTTTTATAAAATCAAACCCGACGCTTTCCTCATTGAAAAGAATTTTTTTCATTTCGGACAGATAAAAATGTTTCAAATAAGATTCATCACCGTGAATATAGTAAAGCCTGTCCAGTTTTTTCATGGAAATATGATTTTTCAGTTGCTCTAAGCTCATAATCACCAAGCCGTATCATAAAAATAATTCACGCGTAGGCGCATGAAAACCTATTCTTATTATATCAATTATTATACATTATATTATATATATTGTCAATAAGGATTCTAAAATTAAAAAATATAAAAATTTTTCTCTTAAAGTCTTGACAAGGCGGATTTTATATGATATAATATGCAAGCTGTCAGCAATAAAACAGTAAATTTCGCTGGTGTAGCTCAACTGGCAGAGCAGCTGATTTGTAATCAGCAGGTTGCGGGTTCGAGTCCCATCACCAGCTCCATATGGGCGAGTTCCCGAGTGGCCAAAGGGGGCAGACTGTAAATCTGTTGCTTTTCAGCTTCGGTGGTCCGAATCCACCCTCGCCCACCAAAAATTCTCGTATTGTAAGATACGAGGATTTTTACTTTTTCATTACTACATCTTCACTCTTTGTTTTTCATGGGGTTTAGAACTAATACTTAAGCTTCATGAAAAACAAAATGAACATTTACGGCTTATTGTCTTTGTAAAAGACCAACTTTAAATTGATATTATAATTATTCTCTCCCAACAGACTGAGTCTGGACGCAAATTGCGTTCAGACTCTTTTTTTTGTCAGAACAAATCGTGTTCCCCGGATCATATCTGAGCCGGTGTGACAAGGCAAAATAAAAGCCCCTGAATAATTAAGTTTTTTATGGTTTTACGTAATTACAGATAGATTTGAATAATTAAAGCCCGGAATGTGAAAGCGTTCCGGGCTTGAGTTGTTAAGTTAGTGCATAAGATAAGCACCGTATTTCTACAATGCTTTATATTTATATTCTTCTGAAATATCCACCGTCAAATATCCATGCATTACCAATATTCAATGCGGAATTTAATCCCACGTTGTTATAGGCTTCATTTGCTGTCTTGCATGCTTCATTAAATGTAATCATTATTTTACTCCTTTACAACAATAAGTAATGAAGTTTGACGGCATTATATTATCTGTGCGCCAATACTTAACACTATAACATAATCGAAATAATGCGAAACATCATTATCGTTTGTTTTGGGGGGGCATAATGCATTATTTTCCCGTCTATTTTTTCACATATAAATGTGTGACCGCCGTTGCTATTCCAATATACACATATTTGTGCTCTTGTACTATTAGGCCAATTTAACATTTCTGCTTTTATTTGCGCTTTCCCATTGCCTGTTGTTTTGATTATATTCGGTTGATACCATGCATCTTCTGGTCAATAACTTAACCTTGAAAAAGTAATACCGTTGTACATGGTTTAGCTTCAACATTATATCCGCGCGTGCGCATATCATATGTCGGAATACAACGTTGGCAATTGATTTGATAGGCCGTTGATGTATTGTATTTTGGATTAGTTTTTTTAATTCATCTGCTATGGATTTATCAGTATTTAATTCCCGTGATTTTGGTATTTTACCTTGAAACACTCATACGCTTCATTTAGTAGGTAGGATAGTTTTATTTGACAGGGTTTTATATTTACTTACATGTTGTTTATCGTTTGTTGTTCCTTTTCCTTAATCATGCTACTATCGTCTTTCGCGGTTATTTGCCGGGCTTTTGAGTTTCTTGCGGTGGGTTGAAATATTTTTTTAATAATGTGTTTTAGTAAAACGGAGGATGTGTTATTGTGTTGCGGAGTTTTAATGCTTTCGCTTTTTGACGGCATTTAACAAGACATAGAACAATATCAGTACGGCGGTGGTGATGCCGAGAACAAGATACATTACAGGTATCCCCACATGATTTTCAAAAAAATAAAGGTTGCAATCAAGAGAGTCCTTTATTTTATCTGTTATTTCCGAAGGAATATTTTGAGTATTCATTTCGGCGAACACGCCGCGCATTGCGTGGTTACGAACGAGGGATGTCCCGTATGTGCCCGGTAGAAATGCTACTGCTTTTTGTAAACCTTCACTAAACGATGATATCGGCATGTATGCGCCGCATATAAATCCGTATCCCGCGCTGATTATCGTGCCGACAGCGGATATCTGACCTTGTGTTGATAAGAAAAAATTGATGATCGAGGATAATGCCGTACCGAACAAAACAAGCAGTAAAATGTCCAGAAACAAAAGTATGACATCTGTAAACGACATATACCATCCTGTAAAAGCCACATAAATGAGGCAAAGCCCGGCTGCGGTAAAACAAATGACAAGTGTGGAGATAAATGTTGCTGCATAATAGCTTATTGAAAGCACGGCGGGTTTTATGGGTGAGACTTCAAGGTCTTTTATCGTTCCGTTGGCTTTGTCTTGTACCATTAGGAAATTTGAGCAAAACGCGACTGTTATACATGAAACTGCGAGAAGAGATGATATTAGTTGCGAGCCGACAAGTCCGTCAGCTATGCTTTCAGGAAGTTTCAATCCTTCGGGCAGTCCCGCCGTAAAGCTGTCACGGTATATATTGCTGAGAAACGTTGTATATAACACAAGAAGTATTGCGGGAGTTATCAGAGAGGTAAAAAACATGCCTTTATCTTTGAAAAACAGTTTGACATTTCTTTTGACAAGAACCGACAATATCCTCATTTTTCCAATCCTCCCGTAAGTGTTTTACCCGTAACGGCAAGGAAAACATCATCCATCTTCCCCTTTGTTATCTCGTAATCGTTGAATATATCGGGATATTTTATAATAAGTTCTGTCGCTGTTTTTGTGTCAGGGACAGACAGACGGTAAGCGTCTCTTATTTTCCCGTAATCCATTCCCAGGGTTTTTATGGCGTCTTCGCTTATCCCATAGATTGTGATATAATCACCCGTATAAGCGTTTTTAAGTTCAAGAGGCGTTCCTTCAGCCGATATTTTCCCGTTATCGATAATTATAACATAATCCGCTTCTGCGGCTTCTTCCATGTAATGGGTAGTCAAGAAAACAGTCATATTCTCATTTTTTCGGAGATCTTCTATAACATTCCAAATCGTCTTACGGGTTTGTGGATCAAGACCTGTCGTTGGCTCGTCCAAGATAAGGATTTTCGGCTTATGAAACAACGCTCTTGCAATATCTATCCTCCTGCGTTGTCCTCCGGATAATTTCCCGACCGCCCGTTTTGATAAATGTGCGAATCCAAACAGTTCTGAAAGATATTTTAATCTTTCCCTAAACTCTGTTCCGATGATTCCGTATAAAGCCGCTCGGCTTTCAAGGTTGTCGTAAACCGAAAGGGCGGGATCAAGGACAGAGGATTGAAAAACTATGCCGAGTTCACGTTTGATCGGGTCCGCGGTTTTATTAAGGTCATGCCCGTTGATAATAATGTTTCCGCTGTCTTTAGATAATTGCCCGCACATTATATTTATAGTTGTTGATTTTCCCGCACCGTTTACGCCGAGAAAGGCAAACAGTTCTCCTTCTTTGACACAAAAGCTCAGATCCTGAACAGCTTTTATGTCTCCGAAATTTTTATTGAGATTTTTTATCTGAATGATATTTCTCATTTTTTCCCCTTTTCAAATCGTTTTATGATAATACACGCGGTAAAAAATCACGTAAGATTTTACAATAATATTTTGTTAAATGGCTGCTTTCCCCGTTACAGAGTTTACTGATATTATATTATATTTGACTTTATTTGTCAAACAGTCGCATAACTTATTTTTATCAACAGTGTGTTTTTCTCCAATTACAGGTTTTGAGTATTGAAAAATAAAAAAAATATGTTATAATAATAACAGTTATTATTTTTAATAAAACGGGATAAAATGGCAGAACATTTTTTGGAATATGTTTTGATTGATATTCGAAGAGATTTATAAAAATCATTTAGAAAGGGGTATATCTGTGTATTGTGAAAACTGCGGCAGAGAACTTCCGGATGAGGCGAAATTCTGTCCGGAATGCGGAAAAAATGTTTTACATGACGTTTCGGATAATATTTCTGGAAAAAATGTTCCGGAAAACAAACCGGCGGGAAAGAAAAAGAATTCGCGCCTTTCCAATGAAAAGATTATTGGTTTGGTGGTGTGTTCCGTTGCTGTTGTGACTGCTGTTGCGTTGCTTATGATTTTCGGGCCGTTTTCTTCACGTAAAACATCCGGGGTTCCTTCCGGGGGAACCGTGGAGAGCGGACAGGAAGACAAGAACATCGGCGCAGAGGGGAATTCAGGGGGCAGCTCTCAAAACGCTGATTCGGATTCACAGGGGGATTCGGCTGTTTATGAGAAAACGCTCGTGGCTGAAGCTTTGTCAAACTCCGGCGGGACAGGCGCTTCTGATTCTTCATATGTCGGAGAATCGATGTCCGCAGGCCTTTACCGTATGCCGGACGGGAGCTTTGAAACGAGTGACGGAAGACTGAATGCTGCGGTCGGGAAAGCTATGTTTTTATCTGATAAAAATGGTTTGATTTACAGCGCGGAATATGTGCTTGATTTAGATTCGAACCGTCATCAGTTTTATGTTAAAAATAAAAGCGGTATTATACAGCTTAATTTTTATTTTCCTGCTGCGACGACCCTTTCAACAGGAAATATCTTTGCCGAAGACTATTTTATTATCGACAGGGATTATGCACAGCATGATGATTTCCAGAAACAGGATAATATCCCGTCGTACACGTGGTCTTCAATGTTCGCGATGCTGCATGATAACGGGTATGTCATCCCGATACGCTCAATGAGCGGGGAGATGAAACGGCTTAATCTGCGAGTGATGTACTGGGAAGAAGATGTCGCGGCGGTGATTTACGCGTGTGCGAAATTTGATACCGCTCCCTATGAGGTAGAGATGCTGATAGCCGTTTCTCTTGGTGAAGGCTCGGTTGTGTCTGACAAAGCGGATGGTGAGTTCACGGTAAGACCCGGAGGAAATCTTGAAATAACAGGACCTTCTGAATTCGGGGCAAAATATGAACTCTGGTCTTGGAAAATTGTTGACGGTTCTGGCCTTGCCTCGGTCAGCGGTGCGAACTCGAGGACTGTTACCGTTACCGCGGGAAAAAGTACACGAGAGATCCGTATTCAGATGATATATGAATACGGAGGCGAATACCCGAATGTGCTTCGCGTAACTCCCAGAAGTGTTGGGAGAGTAACAACGT
>CALWNV010000020.1 GCA_944382895.1 uncultured Clostridia bacterium
AGGAACTTTAGCAGAAAAAGGCTCAGTCCTTACTTTGAAATTTGATAAAAAAGACAAAATAGATAAAATTGTTTGCTTTACGACAGGGACTTTGTTTTTTTTCATTCCTTATATTTTTTGTTTTCTGGCTATAGGTAACAGAAACGACATACAACGGGTTTTTGAAAAAACAGTCGACGATTTCATAATAAAAAGAAAATCAGAAATTTCTTCTGAATAATTTTATATATTTATTTTGAGAAGATAAATATGTAATGTGACATTTTTGTTCAATAATCAAAAAATTTGATTTTTTTTGATAATCTATGAAGATAAACAACAGAACGCAAAAGCCATGGTATAATACTGTTTTATTCCTGTAACGTAAATCAGTTTTTAATTACCGCCACTCTCTGCGCAGAGTGGTTTTTTAATAAATTTAATAAAGTAAAATATTGTATTTTTGAATATTTTATTACAAATACATTATTATTCTTTACTTTTTTTTAAAAATATATTATACTTATGTTGGTAATATTTTATTTTTATTATAAAGCTATAATATTCTCAATAAAGAACCTATACGAGAAAAACAAATTAAAAACCATAAATCTTAAACTATATCTCTAAAATTTCAACATCAGCCGGATCTGATTTTTATTATAGTTATTATCGTATGCAATATATAAAGGGGGATATTAAATGAAAAAAAGGAAAACGACAAAATTCACTTTATTGGTAATGCTTCTCTGCATAGTGTTTTTTATAACATCATGCGACAACAATCCTGGCTCTGAAGAAAAAAAAGATACTACAGAGCAACTCACATCAACCGACAACCTTTCTGTCTCCGAAGTAGAGAATGATCCTACAGGACAAGTATTTACATCAGCAAAAGAGACTTACTCAGCTTTACAAAGCAATATACCTCTGCTTTCCACATTTTATGAAGCCGCTAAAAAAGGAGTGTTTGAATTATCTGTTTTGACAGATGACGAGGGGTCGTTTAACGGGAAATTCTATATAGATTCCGCTGCAAATACAGGAGCACTTCTCGCAAATTTTGACGCGTACGGTGAAAAATTTGACGCGGCTATCAATTATACAGATAAAGCTATAGCTTTTTCCTGTGATAAACTTTTAGGTAAAAACATTTACGGCATCAACTTAGAAACGTTTGACACAGATATCAAAAACTCTAAAATATGGGGATTGTTAGGAATCACATATGAAGACATACAGTCTCAAATAGACAGTCTTACAAACGCGCTTAATTCTTTGTCCGAAAATTCAGAAGCGGGAGAAAAAACGCAACAGGCTTTTTCTGACTTTGAGATTTACATAAAAGATTTTCTGAATAAAAAAGTAACAAGCGTCGAGAAAAGAAATGTTAAAGTCGCGAACGAAGATGTTTCGTCAATTACTGTCAAATATACGCTTGATAAAGAAGCCTTACAGGAATATATGAATAAAGTCTTGACCTTATATCAGGATATAATAGCAAATCAAATAAGCACACTGATGATTCAAAATTTTTCGGCAACCGAACTTGATTCAACCTTTGAAGAACTCAAGGAGGAAATCAATAAACTGATTTCTGAATCAGATAAATGCGAGGTTATTTTTGAAATATCTTTTAACGTAGAAACAGGAGACATAATGCTTATCCTGTTTGACTTGGATATATTATATAAAGAAGACTCTGCAAAAATTAAGTTCAAAGCAGATTTCGGTAAAATTGCAGAGGAAAGTCCCGAATGGAATTTCGGAATATCTTTATATGATAACAACGAAATATCAAATATTGATATAAAACTGTCAAGACAAAATTCCGAATCAACATATGAAAGAACATTTCTTATTAAGTTTGACGGAGAAGAATTTTCGTCTTTGACAGAAAATGAGCTGGAATTCGGTATAAAAAACAATAAAGAAGAAAATACTTTTAAGTTGTTTTTTAATTTAGGCGAAAACAACATGGAACTATCAGGAACACTCCTGTATACGGAAACAACGCTTGACTTAACCATAGATGATATAACTGTTTCAGATGAAGATATTCCTGAAGGCCTTTGTATAAAACTTTTTGTCAAGGCAGGAGAGGAAGTCCCAGAAATGCCTGAATACAAAAATATTCTTACTCTATCCGAAGAAGAAATAATAACTGTTTTCCAGAATATCATTACTTATACAGGAATGCTTAATTACGCTCTATAATCATACAAACTTGTATCCACAATCACATAAACAAAAATAGAGAGTCCCGGGTTCACCGGGGGACTCTCTATTTTTTATATTATAAATTAATAAAACTTAAAAATAAATTTGATTTATCTCCTGTTTTATCGCCGATATTTTCGACTCAGTATCAAATTTATCATCGCCGCGAGCAAGGACATATACCTTTATTTTAGGTTCTGTACCGGATGGACGAACAATCACAACAGTATTATCTTCAAGAATATAATACATCACATCAGAAGCAGGAAGTCCGTCAAGACCGTGAATATAATCTTTTATTCCGGATACAGCCAACCCACCCAGAGCTTCCGGCGGGTTTTTACGCAAAGATTTCATAGTATTTTTCATTTTTTCAAGTCCGTCAAGACCCTGCATATAAAACTCAGACGTATTCTCCTCATAATATCCGTATTTTAAATAAAGATCACAAAGAGCGTCATAAAGAGTCTTCCCCTGACTTTTACAATACGCAGCTGTTTCACATATCAAAAGAGCTGTCGAGACACTGTCCTTATCCCTGGCAAAATCTCCGGGAAGATATCCATAACTTTCTTCATAACCGAAAATATAAGTTTTCCCGGTTTTTTTGAACTCGTCAATTTTTTCTCCTATATACTTGAATCCTGTTAAAACATTATAAAGTTCCACACCATAATTTTTACATATCGCCGAGACAAGTTCCGTTGTAACAATAGTCTTTACCGCCGCAGCTTTTTCAGGAAGAACTCCCGCGCTTTTTTTTGAAGAAAGAATATACTCAAGCAAAATCGCGCCTGTCTGATTTCCTGATAAAGTTTTATATGTCCCGTCTCTGAGACGTACGGCGACACCTATCCTGTCCGCATCGGCATCAGTCCCTATAACAAGTTCGGAATTCTGTTCTTTCGCTGTTTCTATCGCAAGAGCAAGGTTTTCTGCGTATTCCGGATTAGGAGTTCTGATACCGGGAAACTCTCCGTTCGGGACAGACTGCTCTTTTTGTACAAATATGTTTTTAAACCCTGCGGATTTTAAAATTTCGGGAACAAGCCTGTATCCTGCACCGAAAAGAGGCGTATAGACCACAGAGAGATCTCTGCACGGCCTTGCTGCGAGCCCGGTTTCACAAACACCCGAAGCGGCGGATAAAAAACCACTGTCAAAAGCCCTGTCAAGATATATGATATTCTTTTCAGCAGACGAGCTATCGGTAAGAAAGACATCTGAAAACATATCTATACATTCTCTTTCTTCCGATATGATCCGCGCTTCCGAAGGGCTTATCTGTATACCATCAGACCAATAAAGCTTATATCCGTTATATTCCTTTGGATTATGCGAAGCTGTTATATTTACACCGGCTGCTGCATTCAAGCGAAGAATGGCATAAGAAACCTCTGCCGTCGGCCGAAGTTCATCAAACATATATACTTTTATACGGTTTGCGACAAGAACACGGCATACTTCAAACGCAAAATCTTTACTGTTCAGGCGCGAATCATAACCGACAACAACACCCTTTTCATTCATTTCCCGCGCTTTTATAAGTGCTGCCAGAGCCTGAGTAGTATGTCTTACAACGTAAATATTCATCCTGTTCAGTCCAGCCCCCATGATCCCGCGCAATCCAGCCGTACCAAAAGAAAGAGGAGCATAAAAACGATCCTTTATCTCTTCCTCATTCCCAGAAATCAAAAGAAGTTCCTCACGTGTTTTAAGATCGGCTTTTTCAAGCCATTCCTCATAATTTTCTCTATAACCCATAAAAACCTCATTTATGATATTTTATATTATTGTTTATTGTAAAAGCTCTGTATAACTGCTCTGAAAAAATAACCCGCATAAGCTGATGAGGAAAAGTCATCTCCGAAAACGAGATCCGAAGATTAGCACGGGTTTTGACTTCCGGATCAAGACCTTCAGAGCCACCTATTACAAATGTAACAACAGAATTGTAAAGACTTATGTTTTCCAGGGCTTTCGCAAATCCCTCCGAAGAAACAGACTTTCCCTCCACACATAAAGCGATAACAAAACCTTTAAGAGATTTCATTATATATTGTTTTTCCTTTGCAGGGCATGATTCCGGAAGCTCTATAATAATATAATCACAAAACCGAGAGAGACGCTTTTTATATTCCTCAACAGCTTTACGCAAATAATCTTCTTTAAGTGTCCCTACACAAACAAGATTTATTTTAATCAATCTCGAACACCCCGGAGACATCAAAACGGGGAGAGACCTCAATAATGACATCCCTTCCGTTTATTATGCCGTTTTTTTCAAGATAATCACATACAGTTTCCATCGCCTTAGTCGGAGTATTGTTTTCCGCACTGAGATGTCCGAGAAAAACACGTTCTGTCCCTGACATTATAAGCTCCTTTGCAAATTCAGCACACTGAAGATTGGAAAGATGTCCTGTCTTACTGAGAATACGCTGTTGTAAAGGATACGGATACGGTCCGGTCCTAAGCATAAACTCATCATGGTTTGATTCAATCAAAACTGCCCGACAACCTGACAAGGCATCTCGCATACCAAGAGATATCTCTCCTGTATCGGTAAGTATTCCTATCTTTATGTTTCCGCATGTCACAACATATCCTACCGGTTCCACTCCATCGTGACTGCTCGCAAACGACTTTACGCAAAAATCACCCCTGACGGCAGTTGCTCCTGTCGGCATCTCTCTTTTCAGGCTACTGTCCATATTATAGTACATATCATAGATTTTATGCAAAGTCCTCGTATTTGCTATTATCGGAATCTTATGATGTTTTGTTATCATAGGCAGACCGGCAATATGATCACTGTGCTCATGCGTCACAAACACAGCATCAATATCTGAAAAAGTTTTTCCCATATATGAAAGAGCGGTTCCCGTCCTCTTCATAGAGGCTCCTGCATCGACAAGAATCGCTCTTCCGTTTATTTCTATGTAAGCGGAATTCGCACTGCTTCCGCTGTAAAAAGTACAAAATTTGATTTTGCTCACATTATACCGCCTTGATTTCTGATATCTGTTTATCGGGCTCTTCGGATATTTTAGTTATATTAGCGCCTAACCCTTTGAATTTATAGACAATATTTTCATAACCGCGTTCAATAAACTCAACATCAGTTATCTCGGTTACTCCGTCAGCGCAAAGACCGGCTATCATAAGAGCCACTCCTGCGCGCAAATCACATGCCTTAACCGCAGCACCTGTAAACTTTTTTATTCCGTTTACAACACAGATACGCCCATCCACATCCGCAAGAGCTCCCATTCTGCGAAGTTCGTCAACATATTTGAAACGGTGATCAAAAACTCCCTCAGTAACAACGGAAGTGCCCTGAGCAAGACAAAGCATTGTTGTGAATTGAGGCTGCATGTCTGTCGGGAATCCCGGATACGGAAGAGTTTTCAGGTTAAGCCTGGAAATACAGCAATCACGGTAAACTGTCAAACAATCATCATGCTCATCTACCGTAATGCCGGCTTCACGCAATTTTACAGAAATACAATCCATATGTTTCGGTATAACATTTTTCACCGTGACCTTACCACCTGTCGCGGCAGCGGCCACCATATATGTTCCGGCCTCTATCTGATCCGGAATAATCGCATAATTCCCTCCATAAAGTGTCTTCACACCGCGAATCTTTATAATATCGGTTCCGGCTCCGCGTATATCTGCCCCCATCGCATTGAGAAAATTCGCAACGTCCACAACATGAGGCTCTTTAGCGGGATTCTCAATTATAGTTTGACCTTCCGCGCGAACCGCAGCAAGCATTACGTTTATCGTAGCTCCGACAGAGATACCGTCAAAATAAACATTTGAACCGACAAGATGATCCTCTGCTGCGGCATTAATTATACCGTGTTCAATATCAACTTTCGCGCCGAGCCTCTCAAAACCTTTTATATGCTGATCTATCGGTCTTACCCCGAAATCACAGCCTCCAGGCATACCTACCTTTGCTTTCCCGAAACGACCGAGAAGCGCGCCTACAAGATAATACGAAGCCCTCATTTTCCTTACCGACTCATAATCCGAAACACAAAAAACATTCACATGAGTGCAATCGACCGAAACAGTAGTCGTATCAAGAAACAAAATTTCTGCGCCGAGATTCTTGAGTATACCAAGCAATAATTTCGTATCATTGATATCCGGAACATTCTCTATAACACATTTTCCTTCTACAAGAAGAGCTGCGGGGATTATGGCGACCGCCGAATTTTTCGCGCCGCTGACAACTACGTCTCCATAAAGTTTATTATTGCCCCTTATTATATATTTGTCCATTTCAGTCCTCCGGAATGTTTATCATTTTTTCAGATAAGGCAAAGGATCTATATAAATACTTGTTTCCGCAAAATTATCACTTGTAGACATTGCAAAATGAAGATGATTCCCTGTCGCCGACCCTGACATCCCAACATATGCAATAACCTGTCCCTGCGGAACACGCTGGCCCACTTTTATACCCGCCGCAAGAGATTTACAATGTCCGTATATCGTATATATGCCGTTCCCATGGTCAATTCTCACACAGTTACCTAAACCGAGGACATCCCAACCGAAAAACACGACCGTCCCGGCTTCCGCGGCATAAACAGGAGTTCCGCGATCCGCCGCAATATCAAGACCTCTGTGAAAAACATATTCACCCTGAAAATTACGGTATCCAAACGGAGATGAGATATATCCCCCGTCTCCGCCGACCGGCCAGATAAAATATCCGGAAGGAGCAATAGCCTTTGTCCCTATACGAACCGTTCCACGAACAGGATCCTTTCGGCTGACAACTGATGTTTCCCTCTTAACCTCGGACCCGTTTTGTTCCGTTATCGTCACTTCAGAAGTCACATAACCGTCACTTCCTGTCTGAGCAATTTCTTCAAACCCCTCATAAAGAGAAGGATCCTCAACTCTCAGAGGGTCTCCGGCAGGAATTCTTGTAGTTGTGATTTCTGTCGTAACGATTTCATAAGAAACAGGATGCAGATATTCCGAACCATCCGCCGTCTTCTGTCTGAAATACATCAACATCTGAGCATATGTCATTTCACTATCCGAAGGAAACTCTCCCCGAACATACGTAACACTGCTTAGAAGTCTCGCCTCATCAAATGTCTGCCCTTCAGTAGCGATAGCAAGCAGATCGTCTTCTAGACGATTTACTTCCGCCATACGCGAAAGACATCCGATAAATATATTATCCACATATATGCCATACGACAGGTTTACAGCCTGAGCGGTTATATCGTATATTGCATCAAAAGCTTCTTCCTCGCTGCTGAATTCAGATCTATCAATAATAACAAGCCGCAACGAGGCAAACTGTTCCACCGCGTATTCTCCGTTTTTGGCTTCACGTATAGCGTTTGAAACATCAGTACGTATCGCCGAAAGCTGCTCTTCATTTTTGACGTAAATATCTATAGGGGTTTCATTCATGACAACCTGCAACGCAGGAGAATATTTTGTAATAAAAAACATAAAAAACAATATAATAGAGATACCCGCAACAGGCAACACAACAGGCATACAAACACGGATAATACCCAAAAGTGTCATCAACATGACTTTAAGGGAATGTTTTATATAAAATAAAATCTTATATGCGTAATTAGTATTCCTTATATATACGTCTTTAACCTGATGTTTATTGTCTTTATATGCAATTTTAAGAAATTCTTCTTTTTTTCGTTTTAAAAACGCTTCAACACGTTTATTCTTAATCTGAAAACGTCTTTTATGCTTTTTAGTGACAGAATCATCGGACGTCTCTTTTTTCTTATCCGTCTGGATCAAGTCTTTTTCTTTATTTTCAGAAATTTCTTTCTGTTTTGCTTTTTTAAGATTGATATTGCGGGGCAAAAACTCACCTCCCCGGTAATTATTTCCGTCAGCACAAATGATTTTCCGGCAAAAAAACAAAAAATTATGTTATTTTATAATAATTATATAAATACTCGGGTATCACTTACCAAATACTATCAATTATACCATAACTTATATTATATAATATCGCATATTTTTTTTCAATAGATTTACCAAAAAGTTCATTCTTCTTTATATTTATTATATACCTCATTTCGTTTCAAACCAAATTTTAAGGCAGTTTCTTTAGCGGCCTGAGTTTTTGTTTTCCCTGATTTTAACTGTTCCAAGAAAAAACGTTCAATATCCGCTTCACAGGGCTTTCCAAAAATCTCTTTCGAGCCTTCGACCACAATAACAAACTCACCTTTAGGCTCTTTATCCCGAAAATACAAAACAGCTTCCGAAACAGTAAAAAACAACGCTTCTTCATATATTTTTGTCATTTCCCTAACTATACAAACATTTCTGTCTCTTCCAAAAAGTTTTTCCATTGCCGCAAGAGTCTTTCTCAGTTTATGCGGAGCTTCGTAAAAGACCATCGTGCGTGGTTCAGTAGATAACTGTTCCCTCTGTTTTACCTGTTTTATGGAAGAAAAAAAACCTTCAAAACAAAATCGCGCTGAATCAAAACCTGAAACAGCAAGAGCCGTTACAAACGCACACGGACCTGGAACAGCGCTTACGTACAAACCTTCTTTTATACAGGCTCTTACAAGGATCTGCCCGGGATCCGATATAGCAGGCATCCCCGCATCTGTTATAAGAGCACATGTTTTTCCTTCTTTAAGCTTACGTATGATTTCAATACTTTTTTCTTTTTCATTATGCTCATGGTATGAGATCATAGGAGTGTCAACCCCGAAATGTTTAAGTAAAATCCCGGAATTCCGTGTATCTTCCGCAGCTATAAAGTCCACGGATTTCAAAGTTTCCAAGGCTCGCGAAGATATATCGGAAAGATTTCCGATAGGCGTTGCGACTAAAAATAAAGAAATTTTCATCTCAAAAAACCCGGAGGATCATTTTCCCGCCGATACAATCCTTTTCATCAGTTTTCATTTTCTATCATAATAATTCCATATGGTCTTTCCATCATCAAGAACCAAGGGTTTTTCAATAATCAGCCCGGGAGAAGCTCCGGCAACAGCCTCGCATAAAATTATATAGGGCGCATTTTCAGGTTTAGACTGCACGGTAACAAGACGTTTAGGCTCAAGTCCGTATTTCTTCATAGCATCAAATAAATCCGATAATCTGTCAGCACGTGAAACTACACACAGGCGCCCTCTGTTTTTAAGCAAATAAGCAGCTGCTGCACAAACATCCGCAAGAGAACATTCGGTTTCGGCTCTGGCCGCTGTTTTTTTTCCGCAACTCAAGAACCCCCCTCCTCGTGGCATATACGGAGGGTTGACCGTAACTAAATCAAACTTCGAACCCGGCAATAAATTTCTTATATCTCTGACATCGCCTTCTATAATATTTATCTTATCACCAAGCCCGTTAAAACATACCGATCGGTTTGCGAGAGCGGCAATCTCCGGAGATATCTCCACCCCATATATTTTCTCGCATAAAGTCTCGGCGCTTGCCAAAAGCGGAAGAACAGCTGTTCCCGTACATAAATCACACATTGCCAAAGTTTTTTTAACAAAAGCGAACTTGGCAAGAAGAAGCGAATCGGTCCCAAAACAAAAGCCTTCCGTATCCTGATAAATTTTTAATCCGTTTATAAATAGATCATCTGTTCTTATCATAATGTTTTCTAAAAAAGGCTGCCTTGAAAAGACAGCCTTTTTTATTCTGCGATTGTTAATATTAGCCTACTATTCCGCATTAGGCGCCGATACAGGACAAACAGCGGCACAAGATCCGCAATCAATGCATTTTTCCGCATCGATCACAAATTTGCCGTCACCTTCGCTTATGGCGTCAACAGGACATTCGGGCTGGCATGCGCCGCAGGAAATACAATCGTCGTTAATAACATAAGCCATTAAAACAACCTCCTTTTTCCCTTGTGTTTTATAATAACTCCGCCACCGTTGCCGGAATCGGACCGTGGAGGCTTATTATTTCTTTTATCTGCGCTAACGACCAAGCCATTAAATAAAAACTATGGCGCATCACGCACACTTTATGTGTGAATCCAAAACTCACACGCTTATTATATCACAATATTCATAAAAATTCAAGTATTTTTTTTAATCCTGCATTTCTTGCGGGATATCCTCGCTTTCATCCCGATTTTTAGATTTGCCCAATGATTTGACATCGGTATAATTATAACTTTTAACAGTATGAGACTCATCTTCCAGACGGACTTTGACAGTTTCTTTGAAAATATTGCATTCCGTGACTACTCCTTTACCGTCAGGAGTCTCAACCATATATCCGGCAGGAGGTATTTTTTTATGAGCCTGCTCATACTGCTCTTGCTCAAAATTAAGACAACAAATAAGCTTCCCGCAAGCGCCAGATATTTTCTGCGGAGTTGTTGAAAGAGATTGATCTTTCGCCATTTTAACGGAAACAGGAACAAATTCGCTTAAAAAATCCGCGCAGCAGACTTTTCTGCCACACATCCCCAATCCTCCCATAAGCTTTGTTTCATCTCTTACACCTATTTGCCTAAGCTCTATCCTTGTTTTGAAAGTAGACGCGAGATCTTTTACAAGTTCTCTGAAATCCACTCTCCCCTCCGCGACAAAACAAAAAATAACCTTGCTGTTGTCAAAAGTATATTCCACATCAATAAGTGTCATATCAAGTTTGTGCTTTTTTATTTTCTCACAACATATATCAAAAGCCTTTTTTTCTTTTTCACGATTTTTTTCCGCAGTAAGCCTGTCCTGATCATCGGCGACTCGAACAACCGGGCTTAACGGCATGAACTTAGGGTTTTCTTCCACCAATCGGTTGGACACAACAACCTTGCCGAGTTCCAACCCACGAACTGTTTCCACAATAACGTCTGTCCCGGCATCAAGTTTAAGGCCTTTTGGGTCAAAATAATACCTTTTCCCCACTTTTTTGAAACGAACTTCAACAACTTCCGTCATGCTCATATTTTTTTCAGACACTCCTTAACAATATAGACACTCCATAAAGGGATATTCACATTATATTTTATCCCCTGTTTTGTTTTTACCAGAGCATTATATATATTCTTTATTCTTTTTTCACCAAGCGACATAACCTCTTTCTCCTCCGGAGAAAGCCCTGAATCGTCTTTACCGTAACCGACACAAATAAGAATGTTTTTTATTCTGGAAAGTAAAATATTTACAAACTCATTAAAATCTTCTCTTTTTTTGCCGTCAAAAGAGACTGCACGAAACATCCCCGCAGTATTTTCCGATATTAAAGCCTCAACGAACTCAGAATATCTTTTATCTGAATATTCCCTATGATTTTCATAAAGATTCTTGGCTTTTCCCAAAAAACCCCCGCAGTTTGCCACGGCGTAAGCTAAAGCTTCCGTGTTTTCAGCTCCGTATTTATCAGTAAGATATTTTTTAATTTCATTATCCTGAATAGGTTTCATAGAAAGAACCGTACAACGGGAAACAACTGTTTTAAGCAAGCTTTCTTTTGTCACGCATATAAGAACAAAATATACAAAATCAAGAGGCTCCTCAAGATTTTTCAAAAGAGCATTCTGATTCTGGACTTTCATATCATCACAATTATCGAGAACATAAAATTTATATCTTTCCTTTTTCGGATATTCCGCGGCAGAGCTTAAAACTTTTCTGAATTCCGAAACCGGAAGAGTTGCATCAACATAAACTATATCAACGCAATTACCGCTTTCATAACGACGACATGCACCGCATGCCCCACACGGAGATAACCCCTTAACCTCACAAATACGGGACATTATGAGAATATCCAACAAAGTATGTCTGCCGGAACCGGTGCAACCTTCGATCAGAAACGAACGTGAGCCGCTCTTGGTTTGAAGAATTTTTTTTATATGTTCATTTCCTATAAGCTTTTTCAAAAACTTTTTCCCTTCTCTTTTAAGTTTCTAAAATCTTTCATAATACAAAAATAAGATTTTACAAATTTTTCTTCAAAACACATATTTTTCCTTTAAGCCCTGTCAACGACAATATCTCCTCTCCTGCCAACAAAACCGGGACCCCCGGCGGATACGGCAAAACATTTCTCGCTGCTATCCTTCCCACGGCTTGCTCCGAATCAACTATCTCATAATCGGAAAACAACGCATCTAAATAAGCTACCTTCCGTTTTGTCTCCGGAAACGAGAATACTGAATCTGGTCTTTTCGGCTTTATGTCAATATTCATAAAAAATTTTTTTACAGTTTTAAAATCAAAATCCGTATTAAACGGAGAAAAAAGCAATACAACTGAAACAGGCGTCGCCATTTCATATATTATCCCGTTTTCAAGCATACGCTCGGCAAGTTTTCCTGCATTTGCATCGATAACCGTGATACGCAAAGGTTCGCTTTCAACGATTTCAAAAGGGATACATCTTTTGAGGTCGGAAACAGACTCCCCTGTTCGCCGAATAGACTCTCCACCACCGTGGGCAAGCCATTCTCTGGCATAATCAAGAGAGGCGAGAACAGGAAAAGACGGGCTTGTTGAACCAAAGACCGACATAGAATTTTTTACAAAATTCAAATCAGTCACAAAATTTATATGTAAAAATGCGCCGCCGGTCAGTACAGGAAGGGTTTTATGCGCAGAATCGATACAAATATCCGAATTCCGCTGAGGAGAAGAATTCCTGTCTATTTCATACAAATGTGTACCGTGTGAATTATCTATAACAAGTCTGACGCTATATTTTTCGCATATTTTTTTTATCTCACTTAAATCCGCACAAAGTCCGTAATAATTAGGGCTTGTAATAAATATAGCTTCTGCATCCGGATTTTTTTCCAAAGAATCTTTCACCTGTTCCGAAGTGACGGGAAGAGGAATTACGGACATACGGTTATAAATAAACTCAGGCTTTATTCCTAATAACGCAGCGGCATTAAAGGCGCTTACATGGCTGTTCCTCTCAAATATAACTTTTTTCCCTTTGAAAAAAGAAAGTGCAGTCTGAATGCACAGAGTTGCCCCGCCGGCGGAAAAAACCGTCATATATGAACCAAAATATGATGAAGCGGCTTTTTCAGCCTGGAAAATAACAGACTGCGGACAGTAAAGATTATCCGTAACAGGAAGCTCCGTAACATCGGCATTCGCAATTTCTCTGAAAATTCCTCCATGATATCCTTTATGTCCGGGAGTGTGAAATCTGAGACCCGGCTTCAATTGAGCCAAAAGGTCATAAAGCGGCGCGCCGCTCATGAAAACAAAGAAAAAATCGGCGCTGCTGAAAAAAAACCGAGGATAAAACATAAAAAACCCAAGAACACAAACGCCGCAATCAATAAAATCTTTTTTACCGGGATCTTTCGTCTTATCTTTGTTTTATTTTCTCTAAATATCACTGTCGTCCCCTTCTTTACCGGAGTTCATCTCCGACCGGATTTCTTTCATGCAAATTATCTTTCGCGGACATTTTTCCGAACATATCCCGCAACCAGTACATCTGGAATAGTCAATCACCGCAACATTGTTTTCTAATTCAATAGCGTTTTCGGGGCAAACTCTTTTACATGTGCCGCAACCGATACATCCTGTGTCACATACTTCGCGCGTAACAGGAGCCTTTTCACCTGATGAACAACAAACCCAAACTGAAGAATCATACGGAACCAGACGTATTATTCCCTGAGGGCACGAATTTACACAGACCCCGCAAGCACGACATTTATCATAATCAACAACAGCAAGTCCGTCCTTAATCTTTATCGCTCCGAATATACACTCTTTAACACATGTCCCAAGCCCTATACAGCCATATCGACACTCTTTAGGACCGTTTCCAAGTTTTGAAACGGAAAAACAATCATCAAGGCCGACATAATCATATTTCATCTTTACATGCTCACAGGTTCCCCTACACATAACCTGAGCACGTTTTCTTTGTTTTTTTTCGGCGTTGACACCCATAATGACGGAAAGAGAGTCAACAGCCGGCCCTCCGCCAACAGTACAAAGATTCACTTCTTCCCCGTTTTTGACAACAGCTTCTGCGTATTTTTCACAGCCGGTATATCCGCATCCTCCACAGTTAACCCCGGGTAAAATCTGTATAATTTTTTCAATACGTTCATCTTTTTTAACTTCAAAAATTTTTCCAGCAAAAGCAAGTGCTGTCGCAAGGACTGCGCCAAGCACCGACATAACCGCGACCGTTATCAAAACAGCAACAATATCCATCATACACTCCTATCAAGAGTTTTATATTAAAAAGGAAGTTTCAATCCTTGGAACCCCATAAAAGCGATGCTCAGTATCGCCGCAGCAATAAGAACTATCGGAACACCTCTAAAAGGGGTTGGGATATCCGCAAACTTAATTCTTTCCCTAACAAGAGAAAGGAGAACAATCGCAAGTAAAAATCCTACTCCTGAAAAAAAACCATAAAGAACCGATTCTATAAAATTATATCCCTTTGTTACATTAAGCAAAGAAATGCCTAAAACAGCACAATTAGTCGTTATAAGCGGAAGATATATACCTAACGCGGAATATAACGAAGGGATACATTTGCGAAGATACATCTCCACAAGCTGAACAACAGCCGCAATTATAAGAATAAACGCGATCGTATCAAAATAAGAAAGATCAAAAGGCTGAAGAAGAAAATAATGGACAGGCCATGTAAGTGCTGACGAAACCGTCATTGTAAAAATAACCGCTATACCCATGCCTACAGCCGTGGAGATTTTTTTAGAAACACCTATAAACGGGCATATTCCCAAAAACTTTACAAAAACAAAATTTTCGATCAATACAGCAGTTATCGCTAAAAGAAAAATATTCATCATCTGTCAGCCCTCCTTTTTCTCTGAACGAACTGGACAGCAGCAATAACAAACCCTAAAACAAGAAATCCGCCTGAAGGAAGAATCATTATAACAGCGGGAGAAAAAGTCTCGGGAGTGACTGGAAAACCTAATAAAGTTCCGTTTCCCGTAAATTCACGGATAGCAGAAATCACCGTCAACGCAAGTGTAACACCGATACCGTTGGCAAGCCCATCAACAACCGACGGAAAAGGTGGATTTTTTGATGCAAAACTTTCCGCTCTTGCGAGAATAACGCAATTCACCACTATAAGAGGAATAAATAAACCCAAAGATGAAGAAAGCTCCGGGAAAAAAGCTTTTATCACAAGATCCACAACAGTAACAAAACCCGCAATAATAACGACATATGCGGCAATCCTTATATTCTGCGGGATAAACTTTCGCAATAAAGAAATAAACAAATTTGAAAAAATAAGAACAAACGTTACCGAAAGGCCCATACCTATCCCGTTAAAAACAGAGGTGGTAACAGCAAGGGTAGGACACAGACCGAGAAGTTGGACAAACGTAGGGTTATTAAAAAAAACACCGTCTTTGAAAATTTTACCATACCCATTAGCCATTATTATCACCTCCCAAAACAACGGCAGCAATATTGACCGCCGTGCGTACCGAAGAAACAACCGCCTCAGATGTTATCGTAGCACCGCTCACTGTATCTATATCGGAAATAGTAAGTTTTGAAGTGTTTTCGAATTTTTTAAGATAATCACCGTTTTTAGCAAGAACCGCGGCACCTACTCCGGGAGTTTCAGAACTGGAAATGACCTCTACGCCAACAACCGTATATTCTTCCGCAGCGACACCTATAATCAAGTGTATCTCTTCTGTACTGAATCCTGACACATAAAGCTCAACACAGCAGCCTTCCTGTACCCCGTTTTTTCCCGCAGTATAAACAGATTCAACACTGATACCAGGTTCTGTCGAAGCGGGGATACTGTCAATCTCATCAAATTCACTGGCCGGGAACAACCCGCTCAACGCTTCTTCTGTTTTTTTTCGCTCATTTACAGCGATTCTATCACGAGTCAGAGTATTTACCACGGCAAGCATCATAGAAACAACTGCGACAACCACCGTAAGTTTAAGGACGACAGAAAGAATCTCTTTTACGCTGAAAACAATTTTTACTCTCTCGGAGACGGTTTCGGAGCTATCTTTTTTCATCATAATATTTCTTTCCTCCTATCCCGAACCTACGCGGTCTGGTCACCTTATCAAGAGAAAACGCAAAAATGTTCATAAGTAAAACGGCATAACTCACACCTTCGCTGTAACTGCCGAAATATCTGAAAAAAACCGTTAAAAGCCCGCACCCAACTCCGAATATCAGTTTGCCTTTCGCAGTCGTTGGGCTTGTGGAATAATCCGTTGCCATAAAAAACGCTGCAAGCATAAGTCCGCCTCCGAAAAGTTCGGCAAGCATGAACTCATAATCAAAAATTTCTCCGGTAAGAGGAAATAACAGTGTAATAAACGCGACTGTTCCGAGATACATTACAGGTATGTGCCATGTTATAACGCGCCGATAAAGCAAATAAAGACCTCCCAGCATAATTATCGCAGAACAGGTCTCGCCTATACATCCGCCAACATTTCCCATAAATATATCAAAAAGTCCTTCTGCAGGCATAACACCGGTTTTCAGCTCTTTAAGAGGTGTCGCGGTTGTAATGGAATCAATTACTTCGGTAAAATCTCCGCCTCGAAGTATCTGTGCGGAGAAAATAGAAATCCTGTCGCCGGAAAGAGGTGAGACAAACGTAGTCATTAACATGGGCCATGCGTACAAAAATGCGCGCGCTGCCAATGCCGGGTTCGCAAAGTTTTTTCCACGCCCCCCAAAAAGCATTTTTACAACAATAACAGCAAACGCCGCACCCGCGGCCACGAGCCAATATGGAACTGTAACCGGGAGGCAGAACGCCAAAAGTATTCCCGTAACGACACAGGAAAGGTCTGTAGCGGTATTCTCTTTCTTTCTTATAAAAATAAATAACGGTTCAAGTGGCATGCATCAGGCCACCGAAACTATAGTATCCGTTAAAGCGCGCCAGCCGAAATATATCACCGACACGGCAAGAACAGGAAGCAAAGCTATAATAACATCAAGCATCACAGTTCTTACACTGTCACGTGCACGATAATGTGGGGAAGAACTTACCAGAAATCGTTTCCGCACCGGGGGCTCACCCTTTCCTTTTGAGTTTTTCTTTTATCATGCGCATCACTTGTACGAGATTGAGTTTTGCCGGGCATACATACGAACAGCAACCACACTCAATACAATCGCTGACATTAAGTTTAACACACTCATCAATATCTCCTGCGGAAGCATACAGGTTTATATAATTAGGCATCAGCCGCATCGGGCACGAACGTACGCACCGTCCGCAGCGAATGCAAGCGGATTCTTTTTCAAAACTTTCCTCATCCGAACAAAACGCAAGAAGCGCCGATGTGCTTTTTATTACAGGAGTTTCCAGTGAATACTGCGCAAGCCCCATCATAGGGCCCCCGCAAATTATTTTATACGGATCTTCATAAAAGTCGCCGCAAAACTCAAAAACATCTTTGTATCTTGCACCGATACGAACAAGCAGATTTTTAGGAGTAACAACGGCGGATCCGGAAACCGTGACTATTCTTTTTATAAGAGGCTGACCTTTTTTTACCGCTCTACAAAGCGAAGCACAGGTGTCAACATTAAAAACACCGCAACCTATATCCATAGGAAGCCTGCCCGGAGGGACTTCCCGGCCTGTCAATGTTTTTATCAAATGCTTTTCGCTTCCCTGCGGATATTTTGTTTTCAACGAAACTATATGTATTCCCGTTCCCTCCGCGGTAGTTTTCATCGTTGCGATGGCATCCGGTTTATTTTCCTCAATAGCGAGAAGCGCGGTTTTTCCGCCAAGACAATGCATTATAAGACGTATCCCGTCAACAACTTTCCTGGGATACTCAACCATCGCGCGGTGATCCGCGGTGATATAAGGTTCGCATTCCGATCCGTTTATAATTATAGTATCTATTTTCTTCTCGTACGCAGTAGTAAGCTTTGCAGCCAAAGGGAAGCCAGCTCCGCCCATTCCAACAATTCCGGCTTCGCGCGCTATTGATATTATCTGCTCTGGAGAAAGATTTTCAAAATCATCCGTAACCTCTTCGCAGCCGGGGACAGAAGTATCTTCAAAATCATTCTTTATAATAACAGCCTGTACTTTTGTTCCGCTGGGATGAGGGCAGGGCTCAATTGACGTAACCACGCCAGAAACAGATGCATGAACTGGAGCGGATAATTTTTCTTCACTGTCAGCGATTTTCTCTCCAACCCTGACATAATCACCGACATTTACAATAGGCTTGCAGGGGGCTCCGGTATGCTGTAAAAGAGGGAGAGCCACTTCCGAAGGCTGAGCCATCTCGATAACGGGGCTGGCAGAAGTGTTTTCTTTGTTGTATTCTGGGAAAATCCCGCCGAAAAAAGAAAACGGCATACCAAAAACCTCCTCAGAAAACTACTGAAATATTAACAAAAGAATTAATTTACTACTATACAGTATACTATAAAATCCAATAAAAAGCAACCTTTTTTACAAAAAATACTCTTCCACTACTTCCCTGAATTTCAAAAAACTTGTAAAACCTCTTGAATCCATCATACAAAATATGATATAATATTATATAAAATATTGAGGTACGGAGGCTGATACCTGTGACAAAAATTCCTTCGGACATAGAAATCGCGCAAAAAACAAAAATGATGCCAATAACGGAAATTGCAAAACAAGCGGGCTTTTCCGCCCAAGACATTATTCCGTACGGCACATTTAAGGCGAAAATCTCAGAAAACGCATTAAAAAAGAAAACCGGGAAACAAGGGAAACTTATACTTGTCACCGCAATCAATCCCACACCGGCGGGCGAAGGGAAAACAACAACGACAGTAGGGCTCGGACAAGCTCTTCATTTACTTAAAAAAAGCTCGGCGATAGCTTTACGGGAACCGTCTCTCGGCCCGGTTTTCGGAGTAAAAGGAGGAGCGGCCGGAGGAGGATATTCACAGGTGGTTCCTATGGAAGAAATAAACCTTCATTTTACAGGGGATCTCCATGCGATTACAGCGGCCAATAACCTTCTTGCGGCAATGATAGACAACCATATACATCAGGGTAATAAACAAAATATAAATCCAAAAAAAATAATTTTCAAAAGAGTGCTTGATATAAACGACCGAGCTTTAAGAAATGTGATAGTAGGACTAGGCGGACCTGGAGATGGGACCGTACGTCAGGATGGATTTACAATTACCGTTGCTTCGGAAATAATGGCGATTTTATGTCTTGCCTCTGATATTTCCGATTTACGTGAGCGTTTAGGGAACATCCTGATTGCTTACCGATATGACGACACCCCCGTGTACGCAAAAGACATCAGAGCAAACGGAGCAATGGCCGTGCTTATGAAAGAAGCTATCCAACCAAATATCGTTCAAACTCTTGAACATTCGCCATGCTTTATCCATGGAGGACCTTTCGCAAACATTGCTCATGGATGTAATTCGGTACGGGCAACAGCTCTGGCTCTTTCACACTTTGACTACTGTGTAACGGAAGCCGGATTCGGATCTGATTTGGGCGCTGAAAAATTTCTCGATATAAAATGCCGTCGTATGGGCGTTTCACCTTCTTGCACAGTTCTTGTAGCAACTGTACGGGCCCTCAAATATAACGGAGGCGCAAATGTTTCAGACAGCGCAACAGAAAACCTTGAAGCGCTTGAAAAAGGGCTTGTGAATCTTGAAAAACACATAGAGAATATGCAAAGCTATAATATACCTGTAGTAGTCGCAATAAATGTGTTTGCAACCGACACGGAAAAAGAAAAACTGTTGATTGAAAAACTTTGCCGGGAGAAGGGTGTCCCTGTAGAATATTCATATGCACATGCCAGAGGAGGAGAAGGCACCGTAGCTCTTGCAAACACTGTTCTGAAGGCCTGTGAAAAACCCTCTTACATACATTTTTGTTATGATGAAAATGATCCTATCAAAACAAAAATAGAAGCTATAGCAACAAAAATATACGGAGCGGACGGAGTTGATTACTCTCCCGCTGCGGAAGTTTCAATCAAAAAAATTGAACAGCTCGGATTTGATAAAACTCCTATATGTATTGCAAAAACACAATATTCACTCTCCGATGATCCAAAAAAACTAGGCAGACCGAAAAATTTCAAAGTAACCGTAAGGGATTTAAAACCCTGTACAGGGGCAGGGTTTATTGTTGCATATCTGGGCGAGATCCTTACAATGCCCGGATTACCGGCGGTACCCGCAGCAGAGAACATTGACATAGATAAGAACGGCGAGATAACCGGACTATTCTGATAGAACCACCAAAAGCAAGAAACCTTTTTGCACTATAAAAACAGTAACGAACAAGTAAAAACGAGGCGGTCAAAGATCCCCGACCGCCTCGTTTTTATGAGAAAAACCAGAATAATAAGCGATTATTTATATTTAATTCTCAAAACAATGAAAAAACTTTTTACAGACCTACACCCGGATATCTCACCTGAGAGTACATTGTCCGCGTCTTTGTCCATTTTCAATATCCTTCCAAAAAAATATATTATTTTCATATGTAACATATCCGTGGATACTGTTTTCCATAGGAAGAGAAACTGACCCGGGATTTATAAATGTAAATTCCATACTTTCAATAAATAAGGGAACGTGCGTAAACCCACATAAAAGAACATCGCCTTTTTTCAATTCGGCAGGCGGATTTTTTTCGTTAAAAACATCTCCGTGGGAAACAAACAAAGATCTTCCTCCATCTTCGAGGGAAACGACAGCGTTCTCAGTATCAAAAGATAATAGCTGTTTTTCTTTCTCCGGAGAGGTACAGCCTTTAACTGCAATAATTTTTTCACTTACAGCATTGAGTGCGCTTGCGACTTTTTCCGGATCATAATCCACAGGCTCTTCCTTTTGCGGGTCTTTATATAAAAGATCGCCCATCAAAACAAGCTTATCGGCTTTTTCCTCCTCAAATCTTTTAAGCAAAAGGTCACAATAATACTTTGAGCCGTGAATATCTCCGGCAAATACAAATTTCATATCTTTCACTCCCGTAGAGCACAGCTGACAACCGACTCTATTATAAATTGATTATTTAATTCTATCCATCGCTTCTCAAAAATCCGCAATTATATACCTTTTATCATCGCTACAGCATAAGCTTTTACCCCTTCTCCCGTTCCGGTAAAACCCAAGCCTTCTTCTGTTTTGGCTTTAATACTCACTCTTTCCGGGGCTATGCCTATAACATCTGCGATATTATCCCGTATTTTTTCGGCATAAGGGGAAATTTTAGGTTTGTTGCACACAACAGTACTGTCAATATTGATAACCATATATCCGTTTTCCTTAAGAAGTTTCACAGCTTTTTCAAGCAATAAAAGGCTTGATATCCCTCTGTATCTTTCTTCTGTATCCGGAAAATGCACGCCTATATCCCCAAGTCCGGCTGCGCCAAAAAGCGCGTCTATCACAGCATGAGAAAGGACATCGGCATCACTATGACCGAGAAGCCCCTGTTCAAACGGTATCTCCACGCCTCCGAGAATAAATTTTCTGTCCGGCGCGAATCTGTGTACATCATATCCGAAACCTACCATAAAAAATTCCCCAATTTCTTATAAATACAGTTATATGAAAAAAACGGGTACCTGCCGTACCCGTTTTCGTTCAATCACTTGTGTAAGGTAAAAGAGCTATCTGACGTGCCCTTTTTATCGCTTCTGTCAATTCTCTTTGATGCATAGCGCATGTTGACGTAACACGGCGGGGAAGGATTTTTCCTCTCTCACTCAGATACTTACGAAGTTTGGCAACATCTTTATAATCAATAACAGCGGTTTTATCCGCACAAAACTGACAAACTCTTTTTTTCTGACGTCTTTTATTAAAAGAGCCCTCTGTCCTTTCAACTTTTTCCTGTTTTTCCATAATCGGTAACATTTCCTTTCAAATCAAAATGGCAGCTCCTCATCAGCTTCAATATCTTTAACATCGTCAAAAATATCGCTGCTGCCTGCGTTTGAAAACGCAACAGAGTCTTCTTTTCTGTCTGTATCTTTCGGGGCGGAAACGCTTTCGGTACTTTTTTTGGATTCGCCAAACTGAACATCATCAACAACGACTCTTACGGTCTTTCTGCTTTTGCCGTCTTTGTCTTTCCAATTGTCCACTTGTAATGACCCGAAAGCAATAATCAGGGAACCTCTTTTAAAATATTTACAAACAACATCCGCAGTTTGCCTGAACGCAACACAATCAATAAAATCCGTTTCGTCACGCTTTATTCTGCGCCCGACAGCTATTGTGAAATTAGCAACGGATATCCCGCTCTGCGAAACACGCAATTCGGGATCGGACGTAAGTCTGCCCATAAGGAATACCTTATTGATGTTCATAAAACTGCTTCCTCCCCTGAAATACTCTTTTTTCCTATTTCTTTACGATGATAGAACGCAATACACCGCTAGTAATATGATACACACGGTCAAGCTCTGCGGGCAGCGTAGCAGGCGCTTCGAAGTTTACCAAAACATAGTAACCCTCTGTTTCATAATTTATGGGATATGCGAGTTTTCTCTTACCCCACGCCTCAACGCTTTCGACAGTTCCTCCATTATCGGATATAAGAGACTTAAACTTCTCTGTAGTAGCATTAATAGCTTCCTCGTCAAGAGTCTTAGTACTCAATACGAAAATGGTTTCATACTTGTTCAAAATCATTGCATTGCACCTCCTTCCGGACTATTGGAAAACGATTACACGTTTTCAAGGCGGTATGTGTCACAGGACACTTTTACACATAGAGCATTATACAACATTTTCTTTATTTTTTCAATCCCCTCATAAAACTTTT
>CALWNV010000021.1 GCA_944382895.1 uncultured Clostridia bacterium
CGTGCCGGTTCGACCCCGGTCTCCGGCACCATTCAAAACAATATACCGCGGAGTAGAGCAGTCCGGTAGCTCGTCGGGCTCATAACCCGGAGGTCGTCGGTTCAAATCCGGCCTCCGCAACCAAAAAAACCGCATACACCATCCGGTGTGTGCGGTTCATTCTTGTTGACGCATAATGATAAGATATACCCGTATTGAATATGAATTGAAGGAATTTAAGTCTATAAAGAAAAAAACGTCCGGACACACAGCCTCCGGGCGTTTTTATTATGTATAATACTTTCAAAATCAAAACTTCTGCTTATCCGTCGGGTTGTTCAGGATTCCGAACGCGACAAGCACGGTGCCTACCGCGTTGAGAGTACCGTTGAAACCTGTTTCCGTCATGCCCCATTTTTCCGGAAGACCGAACGCTGAAAGAACTATCCATACGGCGCCTGCAACGGCGACCCACGTCCCCCACGATTTCAAACGCGGCAGGAAATTGTTTTTCATCCAGTCCGTCATCATATCACACCTCCTTGAGCGTATAACATTCCGGGTCATACTGTGAATATCCGATTGTATCATCATAATTTGTTTTCAGCCACTGAAAACCGTCCGCCTGTATTTCGGGATATAATTCAAGAACCGTCAGCGTAGAGCCTGCGGGAAGCGTGCGCAATATCTTTCCGGAAGGCTTCCCGTCTTTGAACGTAAGCGTCTTGCGTATGCGTATACCGTCTTTGACGATATACAGTTTATACATTTTTTTCTTTCCGGAAACAATTTGAAAAATTTGCATTGCGTCAGAAATATTGACCTTCCCGTCGGCGTTTATGTCGTATTTTTTCAACTCCGTTTCTGTCAGCGACGTTTTTCCCGCAACGTATTGAAAAGCTTTCATAGCGTCGACTATCGTATAAAGCCCGTCGGCGCTCTCTTCCCTCGCTGAAACCTCTTTGAATAAATATCCGTTCGCTTTTTTCACCGTGTTCCAGTCCTTGAGCTTGAAAAACACATCCGCAATATGCGTGATGTTCGGTGTCTCCCACACTCCGTCTTTTCTCTTGACTTTTTTATACTGCCAGCCCTCGGCTACTTCCAAATGTATATGGTTGCCTGTCGCGTTACCTTTTGTCCCTTCCTGATATATCGCCGCCCCGCTTTCATAGACAGTACCGGGGTTTATATCCGAAATATCGTTGTCGTGGGTCATGGCGAATGTCAACACCCTTACTTCCCCGTTTTCCGTTCTCACTGCTTCCGGATTCCCGTTCTTATCACAGGAGCCGAAAAACACGGTGTTTGAAAAGCCTGTCGTCTCATACGGCAGTTTTGCTAAAACCTTGACCCGGCACGGCGCATAAGCGCTTTCTATTCCGGTGTCCGCACCCGCGATATCCCACGCCTCAAGGTTTTTATGTGAAAAGCTATCGAGAGCCCGCTGTGTTATATTTATCGTCCGCATTGGGAATATGACGTTTTGCATTTTCAGCCCACCTTTTTTACTTTTTTCTGCAAATGCAGATCCTCTATATCATCCCGCATTTTCGGAACAAGGCCGTTGCCGCCGAGGACCGCATATGTCTCGCACATCTCGATAAAATTCTCATATGCATAATTCGGGATCTCACCGAGCTGCGTGTATTTGCCGTGATAATCTATTATTTTCATCCTGAGCAGCAGCATTATACCTTTTCGGCTCGATTCCCGTTCTTTTTTTTGCTTTTTGAGCAAAAATATCGCGTAGCCTATCAGTATCGGCAAAATCGTGGCGTATGTCGTTGTCAGTATCGTAAAAATATTCTCACTCGTCATTTCCGCTTTCCCCTTCCGCTGCCGCTGTGAGCGCCGCTTCTATTTTTTCAAGGTCGTCAAGTGTCAAAACACCCTGCTCGTGATGAGCTATCGCCCTGAGCCTGACCTTATAATCCGCCTCGCTGCCTATCATGCCTCTTATCGCCGAAAAAACAAATTCATGATAATCGAACATCATTCGCACCTCCTTTCATATCTTCGCGGCTGAAGCCGCTATCGCCTGGGTAAGCTGTTGTATAACCGAGTTTATATCTCTGTTATACCTGATATACATGCGCCTGTTTTTACTGTTTGAAACAACGCTTCCCGCATTCACCGCAACTTCTGTCGGGGTGATCGACACAGAAGAAGGAGCGGCTTTTTTATAGATAACGTAAACTTTTGCAGCCGGAGACTGAGCTTTCTGCTGTAAAAACGCTTTCCATTCGTCGAGTGTCGGAAACGACGTAACAACAAATATGATACCTCCGCTCGCGAAGCCAAGCACAGAGTTCTGCAAAACCGTGCCCGCGTCGGAAGAAGAAAACGTGCCTTTCGGATTTGACCTTAAATAATTGCACATCGCAAAAGGAGACGACGCTTCGGCTGTCCCAAAATCCGCGTTCGAAAGCCTGTATACATAGCCTGTCCCGCCGTCGGCAGTCTCTATAGTCGGAGTTGAGTGGGCTGCCCAGCTTTCAGTCCCGTCAAATTCCATCCTGCCTATATTTTTTTCTCCCTGACCGCTCACGATATCAACAAAATCATAATTTTTACCGAAAGCATAGTTTATGATATCAGTAAACTGAGCCGCTTGCTGAGAATTTACGGAAACCGTTGTTGTTCCGGAAAGAAATTGTATATCAGATTGGTTTGAAGGCGTCGGGACAGAAGCCTGATACGCATAGCCTAACACATACAGATTTAATAAATTCACCGGGTTTGCGTCGGCAAGAGTTATCGGCTCATAGTCGCCTCCGGAAGATTCGGAAGAGACCGCCTCACCTATCAGTGCGTTCGCGTATTTTTTATCTATTTCAGAAAGGAAGTCAGATGAAATCTTTTCTTTTGTGACAGCAGCGTCCGCTATTTTATCAGTAGTTACGGCGAGGTTTTGAAGTTTTGAAGTTGATACTGAATCAAAACTCAGTTTTTCTTCAGAGACGGAATTATCAAGTATTTTATTCATTGTTACCGCTCCGGTCGCAATTTGCAGTGATGTGACAGCTGCGTTTGCTATTTTATCGGTGGTCACGGAATCGTCATCGAGTTTTGCTGTGGTAACCGCGCCGTCCTGTATTTTAGGTGTGATAACGGCATTATCCTGAAGTCTTAAAAAATTAACAGAATTTAGAGCTATCTTTTCTCCCGTAACAGCGTAATTTGCTATATGTGCTGCGGTAACGGCTCCTGCTTCAATATTGCTGCCCGATACGCTTCCGGCCTCATCTTTGATATACCTTGAATCGCTTTCAGTTTTTGTATAAGAATCCGGGATTACACCGTCAGCTATTCTATCAGCCGTCACGGCTCCGGGCTCTATCTTTTCCCTTGTCACCGCCCAGCTGCCTATTTTACTCTCAATAACAGCAGAGTCCGCTATCTTGTTTGTCGTCACTGCTCCGGGCGCTATTTTATTTGAATTGATACAGAGATTCGCTATTTTGTCCTCAGTAACGGAATAATTCGCGATTTTATCCGAAGTCACGGCGTCGTCACTTATCTTATTTTCAACAACCGCGCTGTCAGCGATTCTGTCCGAAGTCACGGCGGCGGGTTCTATCTTTTCCCTTGTCACCGCCCAGCTGCCTATTTTATCCGAGGTCACTGCGCCGGACGCTATATTGTCCGCGGAAACCGTTCCCTCTCCGTTTTTTATGTATCTTTCATCGCTTTCATCTTTTGAATAGGCGTTTGCCGCTATCGGGACCCATTCCGTTCCGCTCCAGGAATATATCACCCCGCCGGACATCTTAAGCTTTGAGATGTTCCCGTCATCCGAGGGAGATGTTATATAATCCTCGCCCGCAGGCGGTTCTTCCGGAACAAGTTCGGAACCGGCGTCATACAAAGACGGAACGACCGTTATCCCCACCGCCGTAGTCGTATAAAGATCGCCTCCGTAAACGCTGACGCATATCCGGCCGGGGCTGTCCGTAAACACCGAGGGTATCCCCGCGCATCCGTCCGAGTCAAGGGCGATTTTCCGGCTCTCCGTCCCTTCTTTCGTGAACTGTATATATTTTGTGGGGATATCGTCCCACAGCTGCGAAAACAAAACCCGCACCCCGTACAGGTTCCGGGTTCCTGAAACAAAAAGATATGCGCTTGTTTTATTCACGAGCTTCTGCCCGTCCGCATATATTTCGATATAAAACATGATAATCCTCCTCAAATTATGACTTTCTCGGTTTCAGATGATTTTTCCGTCTATCGCTCCGGATGCTGAGATATCTCCTTTCAACAAGCTTTTCCCGAAAGTCCCGCAAACCCATGTACGTATTCTCAAGGCTCCCGGACGCCTCAAAATCCTGCTCATAATCCCGGGGATCTTTCCCCCGGAAATGGGTTTGCGGTCTTCCTTTCAATACCGGAATTTATCTCCGGAGGCTGCGGGAAGACCTCAACAACGCGCGGATCTTCCGGCTGAGACTCATCGCGATATTTATAAATTCCCGCATTTCAGAGTAAAAAGGATCTTCCGCGTTTTTTATCTTCCCTGAAAGATACGTTATATAACTATCGAGAGACTCTGACAGCCGCAAAAGAAGTCCGGGGGCCTTTGCCGCGAGTTTTTCAAGGTTTACGTCTTCCAACAGCCTGATCAGATATATCCGGAACTTATCAGCGAACACCTCATTTTCGGCGACAGATCTCTTTTCCTCTTCCGAAAGCTCTTTCCTGATATCCCCGTTCACGCTCAGGTCAATCTCGATATCAAACTCAAACTTCTTTTTATCGTCGCCGTACACAAGCCCGCTCACCGAATCCCTGAAAGCGGCCGCCTCGTCCGTGTCCGGAGATCTCAAAACATCACGCCCGTATTCATAGCCGAAATACCAGTAAACGCTGCCGGGCTTTGATATATTTACATATAATGTCCCGTCTCCGGTCTCAAACCCGCTTGCCTCGATTATATTGTTGTCGTAAACGACATCGCCCGAATAAAACACGACGTTTCTGCCCTTTGATCTCGCATAGTCCGAAATCGCGATCGACAATTCATAAACAGGGCCTGATTCAGGCGTGATATCAACTTTATTATATACAAGGCTTTTACCGTTTATTTTTTCGGTAGTCGGTGTTCCCTGAAGCTCACGGCCGATCTTGCTCAAGAGCTCCTCAGGGGAATCATATGCGATATTCCTGCCCGCGCGTGTATTTTTGTTTACGCCCGTATTATCATCGCTCAGGCGTATACCCCCTCCCGCCGGGGTTACGCCGTTTCCGGTAATCTCCCCGGGATACAGAGGGCTGAGAGCCGAGCCACTGCCCGCTTCAGGCATTATATAAAGCGCTGTGCCGGTATCCGGGCTTCCGTTTTGCGGCAACATCCTGCTGTACGCGTTGCCCGCGGACGTATCAACTTCCCGCATATATCTTCCGTAAGGATTTGAAACAGTGTCCGTATTCACTTGAAGATCCTGCGCGTAAGGATTAGATCCGGTTTGAACGTCAGTTTTCTGTTGTCCCTGAAAATCACTTTTTTTGAATTGTAACGAAAACTGCGCTTTATATTTTGCCGGGTCTTTGAAAAGAGTTAAAAGATTATCGGTATTCGCAATAATATCGGTGTCGCTGAATATTACATCTATTCCCAGATCATTTTGTATAACATTGAAAAAAGCTGTCTGTAATTCCGGCGATGAGTTTATGAGCATATCGATCTCTGTGTTGGTGGAAGGCTTATTTTTTATAAAATTCTCAAGCAAGGAATTAAGATCAGAGTCCATTATCATTTTCATATCAGAAGAAACTGATGTTTCTGACCGGCTGCCCTTAACAGTGCTTCCGACCTCGGAGATAAAACCGCTGATCCCGCCTCCGATAGCTGACATGACAACATCTGCCAGTTTTGACATAAACGCCTGTTTCTTTGCTTCCTCTAAAGTATAACCTGACGCGACAAGTTGTTGTACCAGCTGCGAGCTTTCCGAAAAAGCCCCGTTTATGATATCATCCGCTATTGTTTCTGATATTGTCGTCAAAGCTTCTTCTGTAGCCTTAAGCCCGGCATGTCCCAATATCCTAAAAGTTTTTGACAAAATTCCTTTAACGCCTTGTTGCACAGTCGTTTTAGACGCTGAGTTTATTATATTAAAGAGGTCGTCAATAGGCAGCTTTTCAAGGATCAGATTTATACCCGCCACAACAACGCCGTATGTAAAAGCCTGATCTGATGAAGCGCCGCGGAGAGACGCGTTGACATACGCGCTTGTCCCTGCGTTTGAAGCCATCAGAAATAACGCAGCACCTCTCGACACCGATGAAGCTACCGCGGAAGTCGCCGCGGAAGTCGCCGCGGAAGATCCGCCGGCCGCCGCCCCTGCTGCTCCTCCGGTTCCCCATGCTGCTGCGATTATTGCGGCAAACTGTAAAACAGAATTTCCGATAAGGTAAGCGTTTCTCCAACCTTCGCTTTCTATTTCTTCCGCTCTTCCGTTTACAACACTTGTTCTCCATAAAGCTACAGGCGCCGCCATCGCATACGCAGGCCGGTACCCGTCGACTTCGGTATATCTCGGAAAGAGCATGTTAAATCCCATACTGGGTAAATCTATGAAAACTGAAGCAATAGGTGAAACCGCCGCGACTATTTCAGCGAAAACAGGCGCGCTGAGCGCGAAATTCTTTGCTTCCTCCTGCAATTCCAGTTGTTTTTTATTATCGTATAAATATAAAGCGCCGTTTAATATATTGTGCATTTTTTTATATTTTTCTTCATCGTACAGATCATCAATATCTCCTGTATAATAAGAACCGTAAAGAGCTTTATATAATTCTGTCAGAACATCAATTTCGCTTATATGAAATCTAAGTATAGCGCCATTTTCAATAACAGATTCAATATCTTCAACAGTAATATCTCTGTCAGGATTAATCCATTGTGAATCGGACTCATCAAGAATTCCTTTTTCATACAGTTCATCACGATAGCTGTTTATAAAAGCGACTAATTTTTCTTTTTCTTCATGAGATACCTCTCCAAAAATCCCAATTTCGTTAGATATTTCTATCATAGTGTATATTTCAATAAGCTCATGAACATAATCTTTATACGGATCTTTAAGACCATCTAACTTCTGATACTCTCCTACTGTAGCGCGTTGCCATTGTTCCTGGCTGATGAGTTCATCTATCTTATCCGAATCAATACCTAAAGAAGATATAAAAGCCTTTAATTCATCCTCTGTCATTGGTACAGGCAGACCAGAAAGCTCCCTTACTTTTCTTTCTTCAGGAGACATTACCGGCGCTTCGCCGGTTGTATTATAGGTATCCAGGTTTTGCAATTCTTCATCCGTCAATGTAGAAAGTTTATATTCCGGCGAATTTATATAAGTTTTGTATTCTTCATATGTGCCAAAATTATCATAAATATTTTCGGCACTCATCATAAACTTAGAATAATCTTCAATGCTTTTATCAAGGTTATCAATATACTTTATCTGCTGCTCTATATAAGCCTTCTCTTCCTCACTTAAGCCTGATTGTTTTAATTGGTCTTCATATACTAATCGTATATCGCCCAATGCAAAGGTATAACCCAAATACTGGGATCTTGAGCTATCGACCTGATTATAAAACTCAGTAAGATCGCCTTCTGATATCCACTCACCGTTTCCCTGCTGCTGGGCTGTTATCTTATCTATGACCTCAGCCGCGTACGAAAGATACATAACGCTTTGCGCAATAACTTCCAGCTGTTCGTCTTCAGATGGTTTTTTACCAGATCCAATTTCGTATTTTTTCCAAAAATCTTGAATTTCCGGATTCACTCTTTGATTAAAATATATCTTGCTTTTTATTTTGAATTCATATGTTTTGAATAACTCTTCTTTTTCCTCTTCTGTATATCCTTTATATACATTGTTTATTTTAGTTTTCAAATCATCAGGGCTGTATTCGTCTTCTGATTTTATTTCGGAAACCTCATTGTTCAGTTTCTGGATTTTCGTCGCTTGCAGTAAACTTTCCGCTTCTTCCTCATTATGGAATCCGAGGGTCGACGCTAAGTAAGCTAAATCTATCGGCTCCTTCTTATCATCCGTCATATCCGTTTTATCTTTAATACCCGAATAATCATCCTTTATATTTTCGGATATTGTATTTATGACACTTTTCTCATGACGCAGATAATTCTCATATATGACTATTTTTTCCCACCGTTCAAGACTGCCGTCCGCCATCGCTCTTTCTACGTCAGTCCAGGTAGTATTTTTTTTATATTTAGTGAATATATTATAAGGGTCTATCGTAAAATTCGGTTGTGCATGTCTATTATAATATTCATATACATTTACCTTTTCCATATCTTCCTCTGTCGCTTCGGAATACAGAGAGTTAATGTCGCTCTGAGAGACGGGCACCACTTTATACCATGCCTTTGAAGCGTCGTTTTCATACATCTTCGTTTCAGCTATATATTGTTTGTGCTGAGCCAGCGCCTCAGGGGCGCTCATATATCCGGTCATAACTGCAGACGTAAAATCAGCATCTGACTGATCTGATAAATTGGTCAGCTGCTCCTGTCTTCGCTTGTCCTCTATCGCGTCTCTTTCTTTTTTATAAGCTAAAGCGCGCTCACTGTCCTTTGCTTCATAGACAGTGTTCGCATTCCGGATGATAGAATCAGTTGCGTTTTTCTTAAGCTGAACAAGGTTCTGTATATTTTCCTTTTCAAGCTCCGCGGCGGACAGCTGCCCGTTCGCTTTCAACGCCTGATAAGCGAGCAGGGATTTGTCTATATTATTCTGAAGGTCGTTTTCCACTTCGTACAGCCGCTTCTGATAAGCGTTGAGCGCGATGGAATCTGCGGTCTGTGTATTTGTTTTGCCTGAATACGCGCTGTATTCCGCTTTGGCTTTTTTGGCGATGTTTTTCGCTGTCTGTTCCGCCTTTTTTATATCTGACCGAAAATTCCGCTCCGCTTTTTTATCGGCGTTTTCCAGTATCTGTGAAACGCCGTTATCTGTATTCAAAAGCTTTTCGTATTCTTTTGCCGTGTCATTGAGTGTGTTCGATAATGATTTATCAGGCATTTCCGCACCTCTTTACATTGTCAATGATTGTTTTATATTTAAGAGCGATGTCTCCGCTGCTTCCCGATGAAATCCCTGTCACAGAGAATCTTTCTGCTGGTCCTGTATCCTGTCTCTTTGTTTTTGATACGCAAACTGTCTTTCGTTCAGATCCTGAGAGTACGCTGTCTGAGCTATCGAGGTGATATAACTTAAAACGCTTTCCTTAAGAGATGTAAGCTGCGAGATTTTCGCCTGCAGCTGCGCGGCGGTCTCGATATCGTTTTGATATATAAGCGTGTTTTTCTGGTTCTGAAGTTCGGCTATCTTGTCCGCGAGCGCGGTCTCCGCCTCAGAAAGCTTTCGCTGAGTGTCGGCATAGTTCTGTGCCCGTACGGTATCGGCGTATCCGCTGCCGGAAAGGCCTGAAGAGACAAAGCTCTCGTTTGCCGTGCCGGACCGGTTCTCAAAAGCCTGACCCTGTTTATATATATCGCGCGCCGTCTGCTTGAATTCATCGTTCAGCTGTTCCTGCCGGAAGTTATTCTGAGCGAGGTCGCTGTCAAGCTTTGCCTTAAGCGCCTGCTGATATGCCTGATATCCTTTGTTCAGGTTCTCTTCCGCGAACGAATAATAATCATCCACGTTCTTATATGCGTTCTGCGCGTTTTGCCTCACGATGTCATAGTTTGTTTTGATGTTGTTTGCGGCGTTCTGCACCGCCTGATTTTTATAAGCCATAGCGTTAACCTCCGTAAATATCGTTGACCTCGGCTCTTAGCTGAGCGCGGGCGGTTATGTCATAAAGCGTCACCGGCTCTCCCGGAGAATAGAAAACATATGATATATACAGCCATCTTTTCAGTGAAGGTCTGAAGATCAGGTTGTTTCCGCGCTGGACTGCCGTAATCACCTTTTTGTACCCGTCCGGTAAACTCCATTCCGCTTCATCCACGACGCCTCCGGCCGATGTCCTTTTCAGGTACACTTCAGCAAACACCGGGGACGTATTCATATATACTTCCGTTTCAGCGCTCATGCCCGCCACACAGCCGCGGCGGACGCAGTTTTTGTATATATGCGGCGAACCGTAATCATAAAGCGGCGTGGAGAACACCGAATACACCGGCAGGGGTCTGACAGTTTTTTTGAGCGTTACTTCCGATACACTTATATATCCCGCTTCATCCTCGTATTTTCCGCTGTCGTCACGATCGTACGTCAACATATAAACACATCCGGCATCCTCCGCGCCGATAGCTCCGGTGGAACTGTCCGGATCCCAGAAATTGAAATATACTTTCCCGTCAGATTCCGCGCATGACAGCACGGGGTAATTTTTGTCCGTATCCGATATATATATCCCGTCCCACACAAACCATTCAAACTCCTGGGAAAGAGTGTTTTTGTTATATGTGCGGTTTCTTTTATCGGC
Organism: uncultured Clostridia bacterium; assembly: GCA_944382895.1. Classification (GTDB taxonomy): domain Bacteria; phylum Bacillota; class Clostridia; order Oscillospirales; family UBA644; genus QAKR01. The sequence continues at coordinate 10,456 of CALWNV010000021.1, forward strand.
GATATAGACTGTCGGATCGTCTTTCCCGTTCTGGATATACAGAAAATCGTCGTCCTTCCACATAAAAGCGTCTTTATTGACTTTTTTGTCCGAAAAAACATTTGAGGAACGGAATTCTATCGAGCGTTCGTCGGAAAGGTCAGTCGATGATACCGACATCAGGCCGTTTCTCGAAAGATACAAAGCCTCGCCCCCGAACACCGTATAACATTCCGGGTTTATACAGCCGTTATCGACTATACCGTAAGTCGAGGGATATATCCTCGGCGCGAGGTCGTTTTCCGTATCCTGCGGGGTATGGAGATAGACCGCGTTTTTCCCGTCCGAGTCTTCTTTTATGACCGCGAGCTGACCTTTAACGGGCAGCAGCGCGGTTATTTTCCCTGAGCCCTGAGCCTCTTCATAATAAGCGTTGTCCGGGAAATACAGAGGGTTGTCTATTCCGCTGTGGATTATCCTGTTTTTGTACTCGTTTTCCGCGCCCGCGAGAAACACCCTGTTATCATATATCTGAGGTATTTCCATGCTTCCGGCTATTCTTCTGTTGAGGTCGTATTCGCTTCCGGCCATTTTGCACAAAACATAAAATTTCTCGCCGTCGGCAGGCGCGTTGTCGAGTTTTACCTTTCCCGCTGTCTGTGTACCGTTCAGGCTTTTGAAAAACTCATCTTCTTCGCTCTCCCACTTAAGCGGCATTGCCGTCAGCAGCGGAAGGCTGAATTCCGTGCTTTCGCCGTCACCGAGGAACTGTACGGAAAAATACGGAGACATGAGGTTTATCCTCTCATACGGGTCACCCGCTCCGTATTTGTTGGCGTTTATGTATGTGACCGGGGCGATCTCAAGCGGGAGGTCTTTTATAGACACCTGTTTTGACTTCACATAATCCTTTATCACCGTAAGGTCGTCACTTGTTATCTGCCCGTCGTTATTAACGTCGTATTTCTGTAATTCGCTTTCAGTCGGTGTCTCGCCCGAACTGATAATATTCTCGACGGCAGTTATATCGGCGGAGGTGAAGACGTAGCTTTTATCGTTTATTTTACCCGCGACTATCTGCATAATCAGCATGGCGTCCGAAACTGTCACGGAAGAGTCTTTGTTTATATCGTATTTAATTTTCTCTGCGTCGGTCGGAGCCCCGCCCTCGCCTTTGATTATCTCAAGCACGCGCATCTGGTCTTTTATGGTATAGTCGGCGTATGTGTATCCGTCCGGGAGCGGGAAATCATACACGAACCCGTCACTTTCGAAACCTCCGGAATACGACGTTATGATATCGGAAAAGCGTGTGAGTATCTCTTTGTCAAATATGAAAATATCCGGATCTCCTGCCCTGTTCTGCTCATAAAAATACATCACGTTTTTATATATCACGCTTTTTCTGCGTAATACCCCGCTTCGGAAAGGATAAGTCTGCTCATAATTATTAAGATAGACGGGAACAGGCGCCGTCCCGGAAAGGTCATAAAACAACCCGCGCACGCTTACGCAATAAAGCTTCGCGTCAAAAGAAAATAAGTCCGCCGGGCCCACGTTTTCCATATATTTTTTTATCCTCGGTCTTGTTTTCAGAGTGCCGCCGCGCTCATAATCCTTTATCATGTTGACCATATACGGGGAATTCAGATCGGACACCGACCAGTAGTCCGAAGTGAGGTTGACGCCCTCGAATGATTTATATCTTTTCGTTTTCACGTCAGGCTCAGACTGTTGCTGTATATAAAAATCGTTCACCGCGCATCACCTCATCTTTCATATCTGTAAGCATACGACCACTGTGGTTCAGACACCTGTTCGGAAAACAGCTGTGTTTTCATTGATATATATTTGTTATAACAGTCCGAGGCGACTGACGGGGTCTCGTCCGCGTAAAGGAACGACGCGACAAACAACGGTATCAGCGTCGCGAACTGCGGATGTATATCTATAGTCTCGGAGGGCGTGATATCCTCGGGGAGCTGCGCGGGATATCTGATATAGTAGACAGTGAACTCACCTTCCGCTTTTCTCGGCAGAGCAAGAGTGTGGTTGTCGATAAGAGCATATTCAGATTGCGATAAAAACGCTCCGTTATGCTTGACTATATTCGCGTCGGAAAACGCGAGGAACCGCGTCCCGTTTCCGCCGTTCGTCATTTTTTCGATATCGTACACCGTATATTTGCCGAACTGCGGGATGTCTGAAAGGACGTCCGACCTTATACTGTCATACGCCGCGACGTTTCTGACATTATACGCATACGGGCCCGAAAACCTTATTTTAACGTTCTTATCCGATGTGTTTTTTATAAAGCCTCTGTAGCTTTTGAAAGCTCTGTCCGAGGACACGCTGAGAGAAATGATGTTTCCGCTCTCCCCGTCTATGAAAACCTCCGCCTCGCCGTCGCACTCAAAATAAAAAGCTTTGGCGCGCTCGCCGCAGTCAAAGACTATATCCTCATTTTCGTGACGATATATTTCATCTTCCTTGATGTCTATCATATTCTCACACGGAGTTTGTACAAAAGACAGGGTCCCGTATTCCCTGCCGTTTGTCGAGGCGAGGTCAAGCAGCGCGTTATTCGCAAAAGCGACGCATTTGCCCGCGTAATCGTTCTGCTCAAACTCCTCATCGGACAAATGACCCAGCCTCTGTATCTGATCGAGTATGTTTTTCCATGTTATATTCACCGTTTATCCTCCTTTTCCCTGACGGTTTCAAAACAGTTGTCATGTCGATTGCCGGGGAAGGTGTCAAAAACAACGCCTTCCCCGGTATCCGCGTGTCAGCCTTTGGATCTGCCCGCTCTCAGGTCACCGCCTCTGATGACCTTTGATTTCGCGCCGAGCCCGGAAGGTTTGACGGGCGCCTCGACATACTGCTGGGCAGTATTGCCTATCCGCCCGGTGTATCCGCGGTTTATATCCTTTTTCATTTTTTTTCCTCCTTGAATCCTTATCTGTTAAAGAGCGGTAGCGCCGTCGACACCGAACATCGCGGCGAATCTCCAGTCATTGAACCCGGCGGTGAAACGCGCCATGCCCGACCAGACCATGTTCCAGTTGGACTCATTCACGTGCGGAGAAACGCTGAGCGGCATCCTGTCGTACCATACCGCGCCCATGTTTTCCCTGTTATACTCGGAAGACATAAGTATCCACTCTGTACCCGATGTTGTTTTCCATTCGGGCGCGATTATCACGTTCCAGCGTCCGAACGTATAGTTGAGAGCGTTGTGGTTGGTCTCCGGGTTTTTGTCCGCGCCGATGACTCCGAACACAAGGCGTTTCATCGCCGCGTTGTTCTGGATGACTATCGTATCAGGCGCGACACCGAGGATGTTCCCGTTGTCGTCCCTGAAATTCTGCATCACGGTCTCGGCCTCGGAAAGATATTCGGAAGTAAACGGGTCACCGCTGCCGGCACCCGCAAAAATATTAGACTGTACCAGTTTTTTAGAGACTTTGGACGGATGCGCGGTACAGAACTGAGCCACGCCGTCGGCGGAATTCGCGTCAAATTCCATGTTCCCGAACGTAAGTGACGCTTTCGCGGCCGAAAGCGCGGTCGCGGCGGTGAGCAGACGCACACCGAATCTTTCCCTTGTGCGGGCGTACGAGCTTATGAACTTGCCCGCGCCGTTTTTGAGGTCGATGGTTTTATTGTCGTCGAGCATTTCGCGCGTGACCTCGAACTGATTTTTCCAGGACACGTGCTCGAATGTTTTCGGGTACCCTTCCTGAAAAACCGAAAGAGTGAACGCGCCGCCTTCCGGAACGGGCGTAAAATCGTCCATCGCCGTCATGTACGCGAGCTTCTCACCGAAGTTCCTCGACTTTTCCATGTTGTATATCAGAGGCAGTACGGATTTTTTCTCATACGCCTCCGCCTTTGACTCGATTATCATTTTTATAGGGTATTCTGATTTTCCGTAAACGTCATTATTATGACCTGATATCTTACTGAATACTATTCCCGCCATTATCGATCATTCCTCCTCATATTTATTTTCTCAGTCCCCGGACGCCGCCGCGGTGGTTTTTCCGGTGAACTCAACAAGAACAGGCGCGTCAATGTCAGTTCCTTCCGGATACGCGAGGACAGTCGCACCTGAGCCTGACGTTGTTGCCGTCGCCGTCACGCTCACGCCGTTCAGGGTATTTACTACGGAACCTGTTTTTACTGAAGCCATGGACACCGACGCGGGAGCGGAATATACCGCCTCCCTGGATATCGGCTGTACGGACACAAGCTGTCCCGCCGTTGTTGCCGCTACATCCTCGTTCAGCAAAAACTGAGGATCCGCCGACGCTCCGCATACCGCGAGGTTCCCGTCAGAACCGAACACAAGCAATGTGCCCGCCTCCGCGGTGATCCCGGCGGATACCGCTCTCTGTTCATACGCGGGAGTTTTCCCCGCTCTCATGTACTCGATTTTGAATGCCATTTTTATTCCTCCTCTTTGATTTTCTTAGCGTAATACCTTGCTATCTCCTTATCGCTTTTGTCAGGGTTGAGATCCCTGAACATTCTCAGCACGTCGCGCGGGATGATGACCGCTTTACCGCCCGTGCCTTTGCTTTCGGCTTTCATATGCTCTTTACTCCTCCTGTTTTCAAGGGCTCTGCTTTTCCCTTCCTCGCGCGCCATACGCCTGATATCGTCCATGTGTGTGAGCTCATACGCCTGTACGGCGGTAAAATTGCCGCTGCTCATAAGTCTGAAAAACTCCCGTCCGAGATCATGCACAGACGTTTCTTTTATGTTGGGGTAAGCGTTTTTTATCATCCGGAAATCGCGTATGAAAATATCTTCCGAGTTCCCGGTTCCCGCTCTTTTCTCAAGCTCCGCGACACGCGCGCTGAGCTTTTCCATATCCGCGCCGCTTAAGGTTCCGCTCTCACTTTCCTCACCGGTCTCCTCCTCTCCCGTTCCTTCGTCACCGGGCTCATCCTGCCCGCCGCTCTCGATCTCGACGACATCGCTTTCTTTCTCGCCGTCCTCGCCCTCATATCCGTTATCCGCCGCCTCCGTATCGTCTTCGGTCACAACGGTCTCGTCAAGCATGGTTTCCTCTTTTTCCGTACTCATGATTTCCTCCTTTTATTCCAACGCCCTGCCGACTTCCGCCAACAACGCGTTTATATCAGCGCTTTCCTGCGGGGATATCTCACCGCTTACAGTATCGGTCGCCGCCGTTTGCTGTCCATCAGGGATTACTGTTTCTTTACCCTGTATCGGTACCTGATTTTGAATTTGCTGAGCCGCCTGCTGTTCAGCAAGCGCCTGTTGAGCTTGTTCTTTTTTATCCCGGAAATATTTGACCATCGCCCCCGCTCCGGGATAATCGGCGGTCTCCAGCTGCTGCCATAAAAGCAGAAGCGCGGAATCGTCCCGAGGGTTCCCGAAAAGCCCCGCCTGATAATTCCCGCGTATCTCCTGCCACATCGCCTGCCTGTTCTGCATGAGCCCGCCGCTGCTGTCTACGTCAAAAATATAATCGTCATCGTATACATACTCTCCGGACGGAAGTCTTTTAAGGAAATCGTAACGGTTGAACGTAAACGTTTCCTCTTCCCCGTCCTCGTTCTGCCCCACAACGTCAACGGGCTCGTCGCTGTACGCCAAAAGATACTGGAAAATCGCCCTGAACAGATAGATATAAGACTGCTCCTTCATCGCGTGCTTGCATTCCAGCCGGCCCTGAGCCTGCGCTATCTGGGTCTGCTTAGCGACACCGGACGGCGCGGTGACGTCCTGTTTTCCCTGATAACTGTCCGTTATACCGAGAGTCGATCTGGCGTCCTCATAATACTTTTGGAGCATCTGGAGATCCTGCTGCACTGAGGGCTGAAGAGAAAACGCGTCTATCATCTGCTTCTGAGCTGCGCCTGAAAGATATACCACTTTCCCTTCACGGTCGGAAGTCTCGATTTTAACTCCTTTCGGAAGCGTGAGCACGGAGCCGCCTTTCATTATTTTCTCCTGCACCTTTATCGCGAGATTATTATGCTGCACCTGCATATCCCTTATCTTGTCGCAGTCGCTGTCACCGAGCAGCTGTCCGAAGACAGACACGTTGCGGCGTATCATCACGGGAAAGACTTTCGGGACATAATACGGTATCTTCGTTTTCTCATACGCGAAATAGTCTCCGTTTGTATCTATCCCTCCGTCGACCCTTCCTATATTGAAATTACTGTCACTGATGTTTCCCGCTTTCACAAGTGTTTTCGCGGGAATGTTCTCGTCAAGCGTTTCATCCGAGAACGAATAGACAAAATCGTCATCCAGCTCCTCAAAATCCTTTGTGCGCTTTTCAAACTCAGAGCTTCCGCATACGCATTTATCAGAGTCAAACGGTTTTGACCTGCCGCAGGTTTTACATATGTACTCGCCCCGCGCGTTGTAGTCGTCTTCATCTATGAGCACTTCATTCGCCGCCCATGAAAACACACCGAGGCGTCCCTCATCGTTTTTGTAATAGGCGTAGACCTGAGTAATGACCTCGTCCGAGACAAGCCCCTCATCATATTGATACTGATACTGATTGAGCGTATAAAACACCTCATTGTCCGTATCAGCAGGAGAAAGGTCAACTCCGTATTTTTTATTGAGGAATTTCTTCGTCTCACGGTGCGTCACAAAAACATAATCCATGTCCTCTATCTCATATATACCGGGCTGGGGTATCACCTGCAAAGGTGACAAAAGCGAGATATCCACATCCCCTCCGCCGCCTTTGTCGTTGTCCCAGAACACGGTACGGAACGATCCGCCCAAAGCTTTTACAAGCCGTTCCTCCTTATCGTTTAATCCGAGCATGGGATTTTTTTTCAAAAATGTTTTTATCGCGGCCTCTATCACCCTGGCATTGCGCATTTTGCGCCTGTTTTTCGTCGGTGACAAGACCTTGGGCACCGGTATCGTGGAATCTATCTGAGACTCGATGAGCTCAAACGTGAAATTCCGGACAAGAGGAAACATAGTGCCGTCCCCGCCGTATGTCTTGTCATATATCCCTGTTGTCGCTTTTGTCCTGAGCCCGAGATACTGGTCCCACCACAGCGACAGATTCTCTATCACGGGCATATACTCCTCCTGCGCCGCGGAAAAAAGATCCTGCCAATAGCTCAGCCGTTCAGACTTGTCCATATCGGTCAAATTCATTGTTTTCAGTCCTCCTCAAACGGGTTCCCCCATTTTTTTATAAGATATTCCCTGTCCGCGTCGGACGCGGCGTAATAATCCTCGTACATCGTGGCGTCCCAGCAAGCCTTCTCAGCCCTTACGGGCTCGGGCGCCGTTTTCTGCTGTCCGCGGATATAATAAGTGATAGCGAGCGACATGACAAGGTCGTCATGCGCGCCGCTCATCGCTTCCGGCCTGCCCTTCTCATTGCGCACGAACGTAAGCATTTCCTCAAGCGTGGCTTTATCGTTTATCAGCTCCGGGCTCTCGCGCACGATATCGACAAGCCCGGCTATAATAAGCGGGCGTGTGAGCGCCGTCGTCCTGAACCCGAAAGATTTTTTCACGGAATGCGTAAACGTGTCCTCGCTTTCACGCACATATTGATTTTCATATCCCCATTCCTCAAGCTTCTTTATCGGATATGTCGAAAAATTCGCCTCAGCGCCTATAAGCGCCTCATTGTAATATTTCCCCAGACAGTAAAGCTGATAAGCGAAAACGGACTCGTCGAGCCCCGCCTTATGTAAAACGGCGGCCTGTCTGCCCGTGACATTATCTATCACGTGCGCGGCAAAGAAGTCGCTGCCCTCTCCGGCGGTGTCCGCGCCTATCACATAAGGTACGCCCGGAAGCGGTTTTTCGTAAAAGATTATATAACCGTCATCCGCGGCGAGCGGTTTGCCGTTTTCAAAAATATATCTTGTCCCGGGTTCAGAAACATTGTTTATCCTGTCCTGCACCTTTCCCGCGTCAAACACGGTTTTCCCGTAAACGCCCCACTGGCCGAGACAGTAAACATCATAATAATATCTGTCGGTGTCCTTATAGCTTTCAAGAATTTGGCTGTAAGCCCCGTCAAGAAAAACGTTGTCTTTATACGTGGTATGGAGTATCGCCGCGTTTTCATCACGGCGGTCAAAAAATCTTTTTTTCAGCCAATGATTGACGTCAACAGGGTTGAATGATAAAACTATCTGTTTTTCCCCCCGGCCTCTCAGCCTCACGTCAAGCTGATTGAAATCGCTTTCGTTTATCTCCGAGGCTTCCTCTATCCATATATCGGTGAGGTCGCCTTTTGCGAAAGTAAGGCTTTTGAGTTTCTCGGCGTCGTCAAGACCTTTGAATATAACGGAATTCTGCGTATATCTGCATACTATGCGCAGCTCGGAAAGATTGACCGTGAACAGTTCGTTTATCTCCCACGCGGAGATTATCTGCCGCAAAAGCGCGAAAGTGGAATCCCTGTGAGTGTTCCCCACCGCGCGCACGCACAAAAGATTGGTCATGCCTGAGGATAAAAGCTTTATTATTATCCTCTGCGCGATAAAATAGCTTTTCCCGCTTCCCGCGCCGCCGTACAGGACAAGATATCTTTTTTTGCAATCGAGAAAAGGCAGATACACCGGATTTATCGCGGAAGCGTCTATATTTATATCTATCGTTTTCATTTTTCCGTCCGTGTTTTTTCCGCACCGCCCACCGTGACGTTTATCGTTACGTTCTCATCGTCCGCGCTTTCCTTCTCGTCAAGAACACGGCAAAGCCTGTCCCACGCCTGCGGATCCCCGTTTTTCTCCACACGCTCTATCATCCCTAAAAGCGCGATGACCTTGCCGCACATCTTATCAAAATCAAACCCGCACGCCTCAAGCCTTTCCCGCGTCTTTTCGTCAACAGCGTCTTTGCCAAGGCGCGTATTCATAAGGTCTTTCGCGAGGTCTTTCATCGTCTCGCGCACGATCCTTTTACGCTTCGGAACGCCTTTCGCTTTTCTGCCGTTCGCGGCGCATTCCTCCGGCGTGAATTTTCTCAGGTTTCTGTTCTGAGGACGCTCGCTGCTGTCCATCAGGCCCTCTCCTTTCTTTTTAATGCGACTCTGCCCCCGTTAAAAAAAATATCGCATATCCCCTCCGTCAAAAAATGACGTCTCACCCTTACGCGCCCATTATATCATAAAAAAACCTCTGTCCCGGCTTGCTATCACATGTTTACACACTTTCTTCACATTTGAGAAAAAACAAAACAGGCAAACCCTGGAATACGCTGTATACACATGAAAACACCGGAAACCGCCGCCGTCCGTAAAAAAAGGAAAAGCCCTTATCCGGGGCTTTTTCCTTTATCGAGTATCATTTTTTTGACACGTGCGAAATTTCCGGCGAACCAATCCTGGAATTCCTTGCATCCGCATGAGGTGTTTATACATTTTTTCCGGCAGTTTCCGCACGGGCTCACGTTTTCGCTCAATCAGGTCACATCCTTTTCCGCTGTTTTCCGTTCTCACGGCATCCGTCTCTTTTTTCGGCCGCCGGTAAGATTCTGTTCCGACGCGTATTTGCGTATCGTCTGGCGGGAAAGCCCTGTTATCTCCGCTATTTTTATGTAAGGGAGCCCCGTCATGATAAGCCGTACAGCGTCTTCTTTTTTCCTCAGCCTCGGACTGTATCCGTATTTATACATCTGTCCGTGCTCAGTCGCCTCAAACACGTCCTCGCCCCCGACTATCTTTTTTATTGTCGGCACCGATACCGCGTAAAGCTGCGCTTCTATCCTTATCTGCGTCGCTTTATGCTTCGCCCGTCTCACGTCAGCTCTTATCTCAAATAAATCCTGTTCCGTCAGTTTCACAGTCGAGACCACTCTTTCAGCCCTCCTCCGCTTCGGCAAGCTGCCTGATTATCATTTCCGTATCGTCCGTTACATTGTTTCTGTTTAGCGTGCTTGTGTTTTTCGGAAGCGTTTTTTTTCCGCTTTTGACATATGTTTTCCGGCGTTTTTTCTCCGTTTTTTCTTTTGTAATTCCCGTGAGGGAATTATTTTCTTTTGATTTATCTGTATTATCCTTTTCTTTACTTTCCTGCGTCAGCGTCACGTCAGCGTCACGTCGCCGCCCCGTATACGAAAGTTCCGCGTCCGTGCCGGATATCACGCGGTATACATTGTCATCACCCGTATCGAGAAGCCTCTTCTGCTCCCTGTAATCCGTCTCACGGTAGGTGTCTTTCCTGATATAATTATGTATCTTCCAATGCTTTATAACAACAACGCCTATATCAAACGGTATGATAAAGTTCTTCAGAACAAGGATATTGAGATCATCCGGGGAAGCGCCCGTCATCCTCATTATTTTTTTAGGCGAATCGACAAACCCGTCATCGTCCGCGCGCATGCCCAGATCATAATACAGAAGCCTTGCGCTTCCCGGCATGTCCAGGAACCCGTCGCTGTCGATCACTCTTTTGGCGAACATACGTCTCTCAGCCATCCGCTGCGACCCTCCCTGCGTATATCTCCACTCCGGGTACATACGTTTTTTTCCGCGATTCTCTCGACATTTCAGTCAAGGAGCGGATTTCCGCCCGTCCCGTTAAACCGACTGTTCTCATCCGTGTCTTTACACCTCCCGTATCCTGTTTTTCAAAAATTTCAATATCTCCCGCGCCGCCTCCACCGCTTCTTCCGTGCAGCGCGCGTCCTTTACCCTGTGCCTGTAATCAAAAACTATCCTGCCGCTTTCCCACAACGTCAGACTCTCCGCCTCTCCGTCCGAAAAAAACGCGTTGAACACGAACCCGTCAGCCTGTCCCGCGAAAACGCGCGTCCCTATCTTCGTAGTTATCCTGATTTCCATTTTTCCTCCCCGCCGCTCTCCGCTCCGGCGTCCTCGTCTTCGGTTTCTCTGCCCATCTTTCCCGCGTCAGGAAAAAACTTTTCCGTTATCGCCTCAAAAATCTCGTTCATACGTTTTTCCTCCTTTTTTTCTGACTTTCCGATAAACAAAAAATACTCATTCACCCACTCGCTCCATATCCAGTCGGCAAGAAGCCCGGTATCGTCTTCGGTGAACCTTTCGGCGATGAATCTTATAATAAATTCTTTCGCGGAATATTTCAAACGGCATTTATCGCATATTTCCTTATCCGCCGTCTCTCCGCAAAACACGCATTCCCTCGCTTCATCAAAGCTTTCCCCGCATACCGGACAGCTCTCGTAAACGGGCGAGCGGCAGATGTTCCCGAAATGCTCCAGAATGTCATACACTTTTTCCGGCCTCTCAAAAATATGCCCGTTCACGCATATATACACCCGATATATCCTCCTTCCCACATCTCAGTATCTTTTCCTTCCTTTTGTCGCGCGCCCCGTTTCCCGGCACGCCTGTCCCCGTGTTTTTTACCCCGCCTTTCATTTTCCGCTGCGGAAAATATCCCGCCCCCGGCTGTTCACCTCTCCGCGGCCTCACGTATCCGCCCCTGTGTTCCCGGAGTTTTCCCCGCTCCCTTCATATATATATCGTCCGTCCGGCAGCGAACAGCGGAAATAGCCGGGACATCCGCCCGCGGCACTGTACGCGACTTGCGAGCGCCGTCCGGAGAAAACAGCGGATATCTGTCGATTCTCTTGACATTTTGCCGAAAATCTGCTATAATGCTATACACAGAGATAATATAAAAACACGGGCATTTCCTTTATTTTCCATATGCCCATTATATCAT
>CALWNV010000022.1 GCA_944382895.1 uncultured Clostridia bacterium
TTGCATGGGGGGCGATTTTATTATGCTTGGCAAATAATTCGCAAGAATTGGCGAAAGCCCCTCAAACAAAGGTAATATAAACGGCAGCTATATGAAAGAATACTGGGGTGAGGGATCCAACCGCGCGCGAAACTGGCAGCGTTACGACATGGGTGGGCAAAGCAAACTGTCATTTGAAGAGGGTGTCGATTCATACGTACCGTATGCAGGCGCGCTTAAAGACAATCTATCTCAATCGCTTTCAAAAGTACGCTCTACAATGTGCAATTGCGGCGCTACATCTATTCCTGAATTTCAGAAAAAAGCAAAACTTACACTCGTTTCTGCGACCAGCATAGTAGAAGGCGGAGCGCACGACGTTCTCCTTAAAGATAAACAACAATTCAAAGGCTGAAATTCAAAACCAAAAAAAACTACCTAAAAATAATAGGTAGTTTTTTATATTGATAACATATAACTATGCATTTAACTTTTTCCGCTTAACCCTTTATCTGAATAAAACTATTCTTTAATTTTAATATTATTTGTTTTGTATTGTATATATTCTTGTGAAAAGTGATGTCGATTTGAGACTCACATATTAAAACTACTATACGTATTTGTGAAATGAAAAAAGCCCGAAGTCTTTTTCAAAACTTCGGGCTGAGGGCAATAAAAAACGGCAGGCAAGTTTTTGATGACTTGTCTGCCGACATTTGTGTTTATTTTGATTTACAGGAGTTCATATCCTTTCTCAAAGGGAAATTAGCTATTTTATATCTTTGTTTTTGGATTCTGAAATTCAGTCACATGGATAGCAAAAACCCCCGATAAAATCGGGGGTTTTGCGGAACATATCTTTTTTATGTTCCTATTATGGCGGAGAAGGAGAGATTCGAACTCTCGCGCCAATTTCTTGACCTACTCCCTTAGCAGGGGAGCCCCTTCACCAGCTTGGGTACTTCTCCGTATCAATATTAAATTATGGCGGAGGGGAAGAGATTCGAACTCTTGGCTCTTGCGAGTCACTGGTTTTCAAGACCAGCTCCTTAAACCGCTCGGACACCCCTCCGTATGATTTTTATTGTACTTAACTATTTTAGCACAAAATCCGGCCGTTGTCAACCCCTGAATTTAACAATTAACCATTTTTTTTCATGTAACAAAAATAACATAATTTCAATTAGTTATTTCATATTTTTGCCAACAATATAGTTTATTATATATATAATAATTAATTATCATAAGTATAAGGGGTGTTTGGATTTGGTTAAAAAATTAATTTCGGTTGTATTAGCATTTTTAATGCTGTTTTCTCTCACAGTTTCATTTAGTTTTACCGCAACGGATATTCTTTCCGGGTTTTCAAAAGCCGAAACCAGTTCGGAAAAAGCTTCCGCAACTTCAGCAAAAGCAAGCCTAAACGGAGTTATCATATATTACAGGAACTATTATTCAAGAGTAACCATACCTGAAAATCTTCAGAAAGCTTCAGTGATTGCCTACAAATCAGAACTGGATATCCTTGAAGCGCTTTTGAAAACAGACACCCTGTATCTTGCCGAATATTACCAGACAGAAGGGACAGGTAATATAGAAGCTTTGTGGCAAACTTTCAGGCGTGAGCTCCCAATGTCAGACGGTCTTATAAAAATGCGCGATGATTACAGAGACGCTGTCAGACCTGGGTTAGATTTTATAAATGACAGCTCATTTTATACGGATAATTCCTGGTCAAACCTCAAAACAGCGATTGATCATATTGATGCGATAAAAAACTCCTGTACAGATAAAGAAGGTCTTGAAGCATATAACCAATATACCAGCGCTCTTGATGCTCTTGAAGAAAAAGCATCATCTTCCGTAACCACTGAGCAAATAAAAGCAAAGAATAGACTTATCGAACTGATGCCGTATTACCGAGGATATGCCGACAGGGTCACGCTTGAAAAATATAAAGTCAATGAAATATATCAAAATTATGTAAACAATATTTTACCAAGAGCCGAAGCTCTAATAAGCGACCCAGAGTATCATTCTGTGGTATCATATCAGGCTATGGAAAATTCACTTGAAAGAGCCTGGGTGGCATGGAGACTTGAAATGCCGTTGAGCGCAGGGCTGTATGTTTTCAGAGACAAAATCCTTGAAACAGTCGGGCCGCAATCTCAATATGATCCTAAAGCGTGGGAAAATTTCCAGAGCACTCTTCCGGCCATACACCAGATGATAGATGACACAAAAAACAGCCTCACCGCGACAGACGCTGAAGGTGAGCAAGTTCTCGCAATACTTCAGCAAGCAGTGGACGGGTTGAATAATCCTTCCACGCAGACACCTGAGGATATTGAAGCAAAAGCGACTCTCGCGAGCGCACTTGAAGCATATAAGATCCAGCTAAGACGTGACACAAAAGAGATCAAAAGCCCGGAAACGGAAACTTTGAACAGAATGATTTCATCCGCGGCGATACTTGTTGCCTCAACGACCGCGACAGCTGAAGAATATAACAAAACTTTATCCGAACTTGAAACGTATTTAACCAAGGTATTTATGCCTGCTTTATTTATCGGGCAACCGTTTATCGATGCTGCAAGAGCGATATATTATGATGCCGCGAGACAATGGCGTTCATATACCGAGGACAGCTGGTCATATGTCTCAAACGCAATAAACAACTGCGACGCCCTTAAAGCATCCGGTACAGACGCTCAGTCCGCAGCCGCTTATTCTGCCCTTCAGGAAGCTATCAAAAACCTTCAGCCACGTAACGCTTCGATTGCCGAACTGACAGTTTCTTCAGCGGAAGGATCACCTGGGGATATTTTGACAATAAAAATAAATATCGGGCCTGATTCCGGGATGATATACGGGGAATTCAGCATTATTTATGACGTCGCTGAACTTGAGTTTTTATCCGCTTCCGATTCACACGCTCAAAATTATAACGGTACCGTATATTTCGTATATGAAAATCCCTCACCTCTTTTTGATGAAAAAGATATTTTAACTGTAACTTTCAAAATAAATGACTATGCAGTGGGCGGCGTTTTCCCCGTTTACCTGAAAACCGGAAAACTGAGAGATGACGGCGGATATCTTATAACTCCAAATATAAAAGACGGAAGTATTTCCATCAACTCCTCATTTATTCCCGGAAATGTGACAGAGTCTGGTAAACTATCAACAACCGATGCAAGAAAAATACTTATCCAGGCTTTATCCCAAGCCAATACATCAGAAAGAGAAAAAGCACTTGCCGACTATAACCGTGACGGAATAATTAATACTACCGACGCGCGGAAAGTTTTGAGCGCTGTCGTAGGAATTGAAACCGTATATACAACAGTTTTTGATACACAGGGCTCACAAGATACGATCACTTCAATACAAGGTAATTTTGGAAGTCTTGTACAAATCCCCGAAACAGTCCCGACAAAAAACGGTTACATTTTCAAAGGATGGTTTACTGAACCTAACGGACAAGGCGAAAAAATAAAAGACACATTGATCATGACAAAAGACCAAACGCTGTATGCGTTTTGGGAAAAATTTGAAAGCGGATCTTTGACGAAAGATGAAATTCAGTTCGGCGGATATGTTGCGATACATAACGCATACGCGACTGAAGAAGATTTTAAGATGATAGCGGAGTGCGGTATAAAAATAGTTATACTTGACTATACGCGTTCTGATAAAACTCGTTCAGATCAATGTCTGGCATGGTGTGAAAAATACGGGATCAAAGCATATATACATGATTACGAATTAAACGCTCTCCCATATTTTACAAAAGACCTTGTTCTTGAATATACATCTGACTATATAAACAGCCCGTCTTTTGCAGGGAACAATCTTTATGACGAACCATCAAACAGCCAGTTCGCGTCTTTGCAGACATACGCAAGTATATATAAACAAGCATTGCCCGGTTATGACATGCATATAAATCTTTTCCCCAACTACGGCGCGACCGGGCTTATAGGTATCTCATACAAAACTTATTTAAGTCAGTATATTTCTACCATCACGTCATGTGATCACATTTCTCAAGACCCGTACCCTTTCTCAAATCTCAGCGGTACCAAAAACGTTTACAGCGAATATTATCAGGGGCTTGCCGATATGGCGGTTATAGCGAGAGATTACGACCTGGATTACTGGATATATCCGCAGGTGCTAACCGGAATGAACAACTATTTCCCAGATCTTGATGATATAAGATTTCAGGTCTATTCCGGTTTAGCGTTCGGAGCTTCCAAATTTATGCACTATTGTTACCACGTGCCGGGTTATAACGGGACCACATATTCCGCAGAAGTATACGCTATGAGAGACTATGCGGGCGAATATACAGAACTTTGGGACTACGCACAATATGTTCACAATGAAATATCCGTATTTTCAAAAGAATTCAGCGAATATAACTGGATTTCAGCTTCGGCTTACAAATCATTTGCTGTTCCGTCATACCTTTCGTCGATTTCCGCATTTTCTGATGCGGATTTGACTATCATCTCTTCAGAACAAAGTCTTTTGATAGGAACATTTGAGTCAAAAGCCGGAACAGGAAAAGCTTTTATGATAACCAACGCCGCGGATCCGGAGAGAAGACAATCCACAGAAATCACATTTACCGCAGAAGGGACTGTGACTGTCTACCTGGACGGAATTAAACAAACGTTGAAGGATATAAACGGGGTCTACACATTGAATCTAAAAGTGGCCCAGGGAGCTTTTATCACGATTGAGTAAAACAGGGAATATATCCCGTAAAATTTATTGTTTAATATCAGGAGGAATAGGAATGGCGATGTTAAATCTGCCCGAACTTGTTAAAGAACCTATAGGGCATTATCCGTATTTTCCCACACGTCAGCAGCTTTTTATTTGGAGAAACTGGGAGGCGGTCTCGACAGAAAAAATCGCACATATTCTCGGAACAGATGTTCAAACCGTAAATACTCTTGCAGAGGAGATGGGACTGCCTGTCCCGGCAAAAGTTAATACTGAATATCTTAAAAGAGGATTCGTCACTATCATTCGCAATAACTGGCATGTTATCCCGTATGATCAATTGATCGATCTTTTGGACACGACACGTGACGATTTGGCTTATACACTGAAAGAAGATGATTTTCTCTCCGTAAAGCTTCTCGCTAAACCTGATGTCGAGCCTGTCAGATATTCGCCTTTGACCGATGAAGAGAAAAAACAGACCGCGAAACTGAAAGAATGGAATGAAAAATATTTTGCCAAATACAGAGATAAGATATCTGTAAATGATTTTGACTTTATAAAAGATTTCGGTAAACCCGAACGAATAAAAAAACAAGCACAAAAACGAGCGATTGAAGTAAATTCTTTTTGGAACGTAAAAGCTCTTACTCCAAGTTATAACACAGACGCTTACATTAAAAATTTCAAAAAAGACGTAAAAAAAGAATGGGGAATAAATCTTGACGGGAGCGATAAGTTCATTGTATTGAAAATTGCCCCGGATTCTTCAAAAAAGGAAGAAAGTCATAAAATCGACTTTACTAAAAAAGCTATTGAAATAACCGCTGTTGATGAACCCGGTCTTCTCAAAGGTCTTAATTATCTGCTGTATATCGCAGACAAAAACGAAGATTTCTCATTTGACGAAGGTTGTATTGTAAGGAACACCCGTTTTGATGTAAGGCTTATATATTCATACAACGCGCTATACGGAGACGCATTGCTTGACGGCGGCGAGGCATCGTATCCAGATGCGCTTCTCAAAGAATATTCGAGAATAGGGATAAACGGTGTTTGGATACACGCCGTTTTGTATAAACTTGTAAAATTTCCATTTGCCCCGGAACTTTCAGACGGTTGGGAAAAACGCCTTGAAGGATTAAAAAAACTTGTCAAACGTGCCGGTGAATATGGCATTAAAATTTATCTGTATCTTAATGAGCCTCGCTGTATGCCGATGTCGTTCTTTGATAAATATCCTGAACTTTTAGGTTACAGTAACGGGCCTGACGGTTCTTTGTGCACATCCACACCTCAGGTACAGCAATATCTCACCGACGGGGTTACACAAATCTGCAATGCCGCTCCCGACCTTGGAGGTTTTTTTACAATTACAGCTTCTGAAAACTTTACAAACTGCTACTCTCATACAAACGAACCGCCCTGTCCCAGATGTTCAAAACGTAAACCCAATGAAGTTCTTGCGGAAGTAAATCTGCTTATAGCAAGAGCTGCAAGAAAAATAAACCCCCTTATAAAAGTTCTCGCTTGGAACTGGGGTTGGTCAGGAAGATTCCCGAGTTGGGAGGAAATGGCCTCAAATATCGGGGACGAAGGCGTGCGCGTCATGTGTACAAGTGAGGAAGGGGTTAGGAAAACCATAGGAGGAATTGAGACTTCCGTCATCGATTACTCAATCAGCCTTGTAGGTCCCGGTGACAACGCGAAAAACATATGGAAAATCTGCCGCGAACAAAACTGTAAAACCATGGCGAAAGTACAATTCAACAATACTTGGGAATGTTCGACCGTACCGTATATACCTGTTGTCGATCTTGTAAAAAAACATATGGAAGGGCTTGTTGAAAACAAAGTTGACGGGTTAATGATCGGATGGACTCTCGGAGGATATCCTTCCATGAACCTCGAAATAATGAGTCAGTATTACTGGGAAGGCGGAAACCCAAAAGAAGGAATGTTCAGTATTTTCGGAGATAAAACCCCTGTGATAGAAGAAGCCACAGCGACTTTTAGCAGAGCGTTCAATGAATTTCCTTTTCATATCGGGACATTGTATAAAGGTCCACAGCATATGGGTCCGTCAAACCCGTTATTTGAACACAACTCACATCTGTACGCAACGATGACGGGTTATCCATACGATGACATTGAACAATGGCGTTCTATATATCCTGTTGAAATATTTGAAGACCAGCTCAGAAAAGTTTCAGAGATATGGAAAGAAGGTCTGGATAAACTTTCCTCCGCCCTTTCGGAAGAAGATTTGAAAATCAATAAACGTACAAAAGAATTTCTCGATATAGCCACAGCAACATACTGCCTTTTCAGAAGTTCATATCAACAAACTGCGTATATACGAGCCCGTGACGCATATGATGCCGAAAATAACGAAGAAATACGTTCGGATTTACGTAAAAAAATCCTTGCGCTGCTTGATGCGGAAATTGAAACAGCGATGCTTATGTATTCTGTTATGATACACAATTCCACTATAGGCTATGAAGCAGCCAATCATTACTTTTTCAATAAATACAGCATAATGGAAAAAATTCTGAACTGTGAATATCTGAAAACCCGCTTTGCGTAATTAATCTCAAAAATAAATAAGAATAATCGGCTGACCTCCTTCATATTCTTGAAATATAAAGGAGGTCAAACATTTTATGAACAATATTTATTATGCTCCGGAAGGTTTTATGGAAGAAAAAAAAGAATCTCTCTCCGCCGCGATTCTTGAAAGAGCTATAAACACAAAACAAATCCTTGAAGCACGGGCCGTAATGTGCGACAGCGACCACAATTTAATCGTCGATCTTGGAGATATACGCGGCATAATACCGAGAGAAGAAGCGGCAATAGGAATAAGAGAAGGACAGGTAAGCGATATCGCAGTCCTCTCACGTGCGGGGAAGCAAATATGTTTCAGAGTAGATGATCTTGAAAGACAAGGGACAAAAACAGTCGCAAAACTCAGCCGCCTTTCTGCGCAAAAAGACGCGCTTGAATATATGCTTGAAAATTACAGATGCGGAGATGTGATAAACGCAAAAGTCACCCATCTTGAACCTTTCGGCGCATTCGTCGATATTGGTTGCGGAATCATCGGGCTTATCAATATCGAAAACATTTCAGTGTCACGTATTTCACACCCGAAAGACAGATTTTATGTCGGGCAAAATATCAAAGTAGTCATTAAAGAAATCGACCGGATTCAAAAACGGTTTTCGCTTTCACATAAGGAATTGTTAGGAACATGGCAAGAAAATGCGGATCTGTTTTCAATAGGTCAGACGGTATGCGGGACTGTCAGATCAGTTGAAGAATATGGTATTTTTATTGAACTCACACCCAACTTAGCTGGGCTTGCAGAGAATAAAAACGACGCGATAATCGGACAAAAAGCCACAGTTTATATCAAAAACATCATCCCTGAAAAAATGAAAATCAAACTTAGTATCATAGATAATTTTGAGTGCAACGAGCAAATAAAAGAACCGAGATATTTCATAAAAGAAGGACATATAGATGTATTTACATATTCACCGCCATGCTGCGGTAAACTGAATCAAACGATTTTTCAACCTGTGTAAATATTCTCGGTTTTTCCATCAGAAACAATAAAAACAGTTCCGCTTTCGTCTGTTCTGATGACAGAACCGTATTCAGAAAGACGATCAACGACTTTCCGCGAAGGGTGGCCGTAAGAATTATTTTCACCGACAGAAATAATACTGCACTCCGGGCTTATAACCTGCAAAAAATTTTCTGAAGAAGATGTATCCGACCCATTGTGAGCGACACCGTAAACATCAATATCCAGCCGAGAGCCGTAAACCTCAATCAAGCGGCTTTCGGTCTTTTTTGTTATGTCCGCACTAAGCAAAGCCGAAAAATCTTTATATGTTACCAGTGACACCATACAATTTTCATTAATGTCAGAACTTTCTTCATGTATATGGTTTGCAAGTATCTCAATATTAACAGCTCCGATATTTATCTCAAAATCCCCGCTTTGCAAAATAATCTCAGCCCCGTTTTCTTCTGCTTTTGATAAAAGAGTATTACTTGCGGGTTGACGACTTGATTCATATGACATTATAAATTTTTTTACATCATATTTCTCAAACAACGAATATATCCCGTTATAATGATCGCTGTGCATATGTGAAAGTATAACTGCCTCAATATTCCTGATTCCGAACATTTCCAAAAATTCAACAGTACGTTCACCGGAATCACCCTCACCGCCACAATCAAACACAACTGCGGTATCTCCGCTTATTATTACAGAAGCATTTCCTTGTCCAACATCTATAAATCCTACCCCTACACTTTCATTATTTATTAAATATTTTTCATCACACAGATATGCTATAATACTGCTTATACCGACAGCCACTACAAGAGCAAAAATCGGTAATGAATACAAATAAAGTCTTTTCCTTTTTTCTTTTGTCCTTATCGCAAAACGCACAATAACATACACAATTCCGGCGACAATTAAAGAACTTACAGCAACAGTAACATCAACCGATAAAAAAGGTGAAACGTTATTGCTTAAATATCGTACTAATGCCATAAACACTTCAATAAGTTTATCTGCTATGCATCCTGTGATCTCAGCAAAAGGCGTTAAAAAAACAGTGGAGCCAAGAACAAGTGTTATTATAAGGAGTATAAAAATCAAATCAATAAAAGGGAGACAGAAAGGATTGCTGATAAAACATGCTGCATTTGTTGTCCCGAAAAAATATATCATTAAAGGTAATGTAGTTATAAAACACGAAACAGATATTGTAAAAATAACAAGGATTGTCTTAATAATTTTCCCGGGGATTCTGCCTGTAAGCTTAAACCAGAGCGTTGCAATTGAACTATATATGTATTTATTGAAAATGAGTATCCCAAACGTCGCGGCATATGATAAGAGAAAAGATACTGAAAATATCAGAAACGGAGAGAATAACAGAAAAACCGTAAGCAAAAAACCAAGATTATTGATCCCGCTGTACCGTTCCCCTATCAGTCTGCTGCCATAAGCAAACAAAGACATCATAACTGCCCGTACCACGGACGGCGTAAAAGCACATATCCCTGCAAACGAAAAAAGAACAATAAAATATATTATAAAAGTAAATATCCCTTTTCTGAAGCGCATTAGCAAAAACGATAAAAAAGCGGCCAAAATACTTATATGAAGCCCCGAAACCGAAACAATATGTAAAAGTCCTGATTCACGCAATGCAATATAATCATGTGAAGAGATCCCCGATGTGTCTCCTAAAACAAGAGCGTTGGCAAGACCTGATGAACTATCTGTTGTCTTTTCAAAAACATCACTCAAATATTTGCGAACGCCGAACATTGTTCTTACAAGGGAAAAATCACTTTTTTCAACTTTGGCAAAACCGTTTATAAATCCCGAAAGAAGAATATCCTCACTAATATTATATCCTGTATACTCCTCGTCTGGTTCAGTAAATTTTACAGTTGCACAAACGATATCTCCGAGCTCACAGTTTATGAATTGTCTCGAAAAAATTTTTACGTTATATGAGAATTCCTTATCAGGGAAAGATGCGGTATAAATATAATAGATCCCGCTTCTGCTTTTCTGTATATCAGAAACAGAAAATCTTGCAAAAACACTTTGATCAGCCAATAAAGAACGCTGAGAAATATAATTATCATATTTCAAAACAAACATTAAAGAAAAAATAAAAACACAAACAGCTGCTGTTATAAATATCTGCCAATATATCTTTTTCATACATAAAAGAACAACTGAGACAATCACCAAACAAAATGCGGCAATACACGCGAAACAAAGCAAAAAAACAGAATCAATTTCCGGACAAAGAACACTTAAGATAAACAACGTTATAAACGCAGTCAATCCGGTTACAGTAAAAAATTTTTTCATTATCTTCCTTCATCCCATAAAATTTTTTATATCTATTGATTTTATGCGCTAAAAATGATAAAATAAAAATAATCTTCGGAAAGGTAATGATTTTATGAAAAAACTCAGTGTCGGTATTATCGGGCTCGGATGCAGAGGGATGAGCGTACTTACATCTGAATTACTTGAAATGAGAAACATTGAAATAACTGCTGTCTCAGACTCATATCAGGACAGGATCGAGAAAGCTTGCTCTGTTGTAAAAGATAAATATGATAAAAAACCATTTGCCACAACTGATTATCATGAATTGCTTGATAAAAGTCCCGATGCGGTAATAATCGCAACACCATGGAAAAATCACATAAAAATAACAATAGAAGCCATGCGAAAAAAAATCGCAGTAGGATGTGAAGTGGGTGGAGCAAACGATATTCAAGAATGCGTTGAGCTCGTAAAAACCTATGAAGAAACTGGTACCCCGTGCATGCTTCTTGAAAACTGTTGCTATGGCCGAAATGAATTGATGATTCTTAATATGATAAAACAAGGGATTTTCGGAGAGATCATACACTGTCAGGGAGGATACAGGCATGATTTACGGGGAGAAATTGACAACGGAATAGAAAACAGACACTATCGTTTTGAGGAGTATCTCCATAAAAACAGAGAAAACTACCCAACCCATGAACTTGGGCCAATTGCATTTTGTCTTGATATAAATCGAGGTAACAAGCTCAAAAATTTGATATCGGTATCATCAAAAGCGTCCGGTCTTGCCGAATACCGTAAAATCAACGGGAAACCACCTCTTACATACACACAGGGAGATGTTGTTACTACAATTATCACATGTGAAAACGGACAAACTATTGTCCTGACACTTGATACTACCCTGCCCAGATATTATTCGAGAGGGTTTCATATCCAAGGCACAAAAGCCATGTTTGACGAAGATAATCTTTCGATTTATATTAACGACGAACATACGCCGTATGAGTTCGACTGGAAGCCAATGTGGAATAATGTCGAAAATTACCGAGAAAAATACGAGCATCCGATCTGGCAGAAATATAAAGATAATGTCAGCGGAGGTCACTGGGGCATGGACAGACTTGTTTTTGATGCGTTTTTCAACAGTATCGCAAATAATAAACCAATGCCGATAGATGTATACGATATGGCTACATGGATGAGTATCTCCGCTCTTTCGGAAAAATCATTAAAACAAAATTCTTTTGTGGAAATTCCGGATTTTACGCGGGGGAAATGGAAAGATAAACGTGAACTCCTGCTATAAGAACAGATTTCAGAAGAATGAAACAACTAAAAATACTTTATAAATAGTTATAAATTCAAAAACAAAAACATACAAAAGGGAGCGATACATATGAAATACAGAAAAATGGGTAATACAGGCGTCAATGTAAGCGAGATAAGTCTCGGAAGTTGGCTTACATACGGTAACAGTGTAGATACAGGTTCATCAGAGGATATAATAGATACTGCGTATAATAGTGGGATCAACTTTTTCGATACCGCAAATGTATACGCGCTTGGCGAAGCTGAAAAAGTCGTAGGCAAAGCGTTAAAAAAATACAACAGAGACAGCTTTGTATTAGCGACAAAAGTTTATTTCCCAATGGGTGACGGAGTAAACGACAAAGGCCTTTCAAGAAAGCATATCACTGAACAGCTTCACCATAGTTTGAAACGTCTGCAAATGGATTATGTCGACGTTCTTTACTGCCATCGATACGATGAAGAAACTCCGCTCTATGAGACTCTCAGAGCGATCGATGACCTCATAAGGCAAGGCAAAGTTCTGTATGCGGGAATAAGTGCCTGGACACCTGACCAGATCGAAGCCGCGATAAAAATCGCAGATGAAAAACTTCTTGACCGGATAATCATCCACCAACCGTGTTATAATATGCTGCAAAGAGCCATTGAAAAAGAAATTATTCCTACATGTAAAAAATACAATATAATGCAAGCGGTTTACTGTCCTCTTGCCCAGGGCTTTTTAACAGGAAAATACCTTAACGGTATACCGGATGACAGCCGTGCCGCAAATGTTAAAACAAACGGGTTTATAAGCGACTATACTAATGACGAGATATATGAAAAAACAAAACGCATCAAGGAAATAGCCGACGGATTAGGTGTACCCATGTCACAGCTCGCTCTCGCATGGATACTTCGTGAAAAAAATATTGCAAGTGCGATCATAGGCGCGTCAAAACCTTCTCAGGTCAAAGAAAACGTCAAAGCATCGGGTTATGAAATACCTGCTGACGCTATGTCTGAACTTGAAAAAATAATTTAAGAAAAAACGATATTTCTATACTAATATTCACGGGCTCTCCTCACAGCATACGGAGAGCCCGTGAATAACTACATACTAAAAGCATCCGGTATCATTTTTGATAAAGGCACTTCTTTTATTATGCCTTGCGAATCATGATACAGCAACGTCATATCAGAAGAAAACTCTGAAAGAACCTGCCGGCATATGCCACACGGCGAGCCCGAACCACCGGAAGTATATATCGCTATTTTTCTAAAAATTCTTTCACCTTCAGAAACCGCTTTAAAAACCGCAATTCTTTCAGCACATACAGAAGCCCCATAAGACGCATTTTCAACGTTACATCCGGTATATATCTTCCCGGATAAGGTTAACAAAGCCGCTCCCACGGCAAACCCGGAATACGGCGCGTAAGCTTTTTTCGCGGCATCTTTCGCGAAATCCATCAATTTTTCATTTGTTATATTTTTCTTTTCCATCATAGTTCCCTTAAAAAAATCACGAAGTCCCCATATCATATTTTACGATACAGGGACTTTTTCCATTATATCAGCCTTTTATAGACAGCTCCGCGTTGTTCTGATTGTATACGTATGTTTCTTCGTATGAAGCCTCAATCTCTTCGATATATGCCTGCCAATCATCCGATTTTTTACCGAGTTCAGCATCATATTCCCAACAGGGAACAGTTTTTTCAAGATAATACACTACCTCATATGCGCTTGCGGTTTCTATAATCGTACAGTCCCCGGATTTTCGGTCAGACGAGAAAACCCACTCATCAAACTCTGTACCATAAGTATCTTGTTTCACATTTTCGAGAAGACCCTCTGTCTGAACCGTATTAGTATCATTTGTATAATCCGCGACCAACTCACTAAAAGCTTCTTCCGTCGAGCCATTATCTACAAATTTAGCATAAACTTCATCCGCTTTGGATTTAGCCGCTTCTTTTGCAGCTTGTTCAGCAGCCTCTTTCTCTTCGTCCGTTGCATCATCTTCTGTTTCCGGATCCTCAATATTTATCATTATATGTTTTAGATTCACCAGATCGTATTCAAGACGCTGAGCCGAAATATAGTATAAAACTACATACTGCTTTGAATCTGTATCATCGATAACGGTTTTATCACCTTCGACCCGTGCCTCGTCCGCAAGCCATTCGCCTCTTTCATTGTTAGAATAGGTCGCGTCGGTAACAAGCGTAGGATCCGTACCTTCTTCATCCTGCTTTTTCTGCTGGTCTTCTGTCAATAATTCATACGCTGCGACCTTAAAGCTTTCAGAATCTGTAACAGAAGCAAGAAATTCGTCCGCACTCTTCTCCGCCGCAGCTTTCGATTCTTCCGCTGCCGCCTTTGCCTTTGCGTTTTCCTCTTCGGTTTTTGAAGAATCTTCCTCATATACCGTGTATGAAAAAGCCTTGCTCCTATAGGTATATCTGTCAAAAGTCTTTTTATTTTCCTCGTAATATTCCTCAAGCTGCTCGTCAGTATAAACATATTTATCAACTACAGCTTCTCTTTGTTCCTCGGCAAGTAACCCGATATCCAAAAGTCTTTCAAAATCCTTTTCATTAAAGCCGTTCATATAAGATGTCGAAAAATATTGTGAACGGGAAATATTATATTCCTCGCATAAAGCGTCAATCTCTTCGTATCTTTCAGTCTTTACGCTCTGCATCTCGTCAGTAACGGCAATATTGTTTTTAACAGCCTCATTATAAAGACAAAGTGTCTGATGAAGCTCCTGCACAGCAGAATCCATAAACCATTCAGCCCACGTTTTCGTAGTATCAAAAGAACACTGTGTCGTAGTTATATCAGTCGATTCCTGGATAAGACCATATTGACTGTAAAGCGTATAATAATAATTTGCCGTCTGATTATAAAAATAAGAAAACTCTACAGCGTTGATAGTAGTATCACCAACCGTCATAACAACTTTTTTCCTGTCATAAAAGCCGTTATTTTTCAAAATACTCTGAACGATGAACGCCGTAAGCAAAACTCCAACCACAACGCAAAAAACGGTAAAGACAGGGAATTCTCTCTTTTTCGCAGCACCTTTTTTAGTTTTTCGCTGCTTTGAGGATTTTTTATTCGTCAGAAGAAATTCCTCATCTTGAGTGATGTTGTTTTTTTGATCTTTTCCCATCGGTTTGTACCATCCTTTGATTTTTTCTTTGAACTTCTTTAATGTCTCTGTCTTATCAAGACAGTATCTTGTCGGCTATATAAAGTCCGTGCGCTGCAGCCTGAGAAAGCGAACGAGTAAAACCCGCTCCGTCGCCCAACGCATACATGCCCGGACAGTTTTCGATCTCAAAGTCTACAGTCCTCGGTCTTGCCGAATAATATTTACATTCGATTCCGTAAAGAAGTGTGTTATAATTCGCCGTTCCCGGCGCAATTTTATCAAGAGCGTGAAGTGTTTCTATTATATCATCAAGCTGCCGTTTCGGCATACACAAACTCAAATCCCCGGGAACAGCCTTAAGCGTCGGGCGTGTAGTAGAAGCCAAAAGTCTTTTTTCGTTAGTCCTCTTTCCTGCCTCAAGATCCCCAAGCCGCTGTACAAGAACGCTCCCACCACTTAGCATATTTGAAAGCGACGCGACAGAACGTGCGTATTCGATCGGAGCCTGAAACGGTTCCGTAAACTTCATTGTTGTCAGAAGAGCAAAATTTGAATTCTCGGTTTTTCTTGATTTATCGCGATAAGAATGACCGTTCACTGTCAATACTCCGTCCGTGTTTTCCATAACAACGCTTCCACGCTCGTTAAAACAAAACATTCTTGTTTTATCTCCATAACGTTTAGAGCAATAAATTATTTTAGGTTCATATATTTTCGAAGAAAAATGATCCCAAACCAAAGCGGGAAGCTCAACTCGTACGCCTATATCGACCTGGCTGTTTTCCATTTTTATACCGTTTTTACGGCACCATGAGCTGAAAAAACGAGAGCCAACCCGGCCGACAGCAAAAACGATCTTGTCCGCAGAAAAATACTCATGTAAACCATTATGAACTACATCCAGAGTATGCGTCTTAGAATCCACATCGACGACTTCACTGTCTGTCATTATCATAACTCTTTCGCGTATATGATCGATAAGACGCATCATCGTCTCCCTGTTGGAATCTGTCCCCAAATGTTTGATTTTTGCCTGAAGCATATGCAAATCGTATTCTAAACAGAGTTTTTTAAGCTCATCTGACGGAGTATACACTTCATTTGTCGCGCCAAACCTTACCAGGACATCATCTGCGCGCTCTATCAACTCAATTATTCTATCAGGCTCTACAAATTCGGGAAGCCAGCCTCCGTATTCGGTGGATATAACATATTTTCCATCAGAAAACGCCCCGGCCCCTGCCATACCTTCCATAATAGCGCAATTCCGGCATTTTATACATTTATCAACTTTTTTCTCAACAATAGGACATTTCCGCTTCGAAAGCTCTGAACCTTTTTCAAAGATTATCACTTTTTTATCTGTCTTCTCAGAGATTTCATAAGCGCACATCAACCCGCCGATACCTCCGCCGACTATGGCGATATCATAATCAAATGCCAAACTGAAAACTCCCTTTATAACAAAAGTATTTAGAGTATAACAACCTGTTTATTATAACCAAAAAGTTTAATCTTGTCAAGTTTTTCAGCCGAATGTCAATAAACAACTATGTTTTCAGATATCCTCTTCGCAATCGTCACAACAGAGATCTTCGTCAGGCTGTCCGTACAGTTCTTCCGCGGTAACAACTTTTATATCTCCGACTATCGCCTGCTTTATTACCTGCATATTTGCGTTGATATATTCATAATTAGACACCATAGCTTCGGTCTTCGCGCCGGAATCATCAACGTCAAGCCGTAATGTATCGAGCTGCGCGGCCATATCTTTAAGAAAAGAAATTATCGCACGGTTAATATTCGATTGATCTCCGCTTTGCAATGCTTCATCAAGTATACCGGTATTCTCTGAAATAAACATATTTAAGCCTCATAAAAAATATAAATTAATGTCACGATTTACGCTCTTCCCATATATTCCCCGCTGCGAGTGTCAACCTTTATGATCTCGCCTTCTTCAATAAACATCGGAACTTTTATGTTCGCCCCTGTCTCAAGAGTAGCATTTTTAAGTGCGTTTGTCGCTGTATTCCCGACGACAGCCAGTTCTGTTTCAGTAACCTTCAGGTCAATAAATGACGGAGGCTCAATACTGAACACATTGCCTTTATAAGAAAGTATTTTTACAACTGTATTTTCTTTTACAAATTTGAAATTATCAGGAAGCTTGTCTGCTCCGATAGGAAGCTGTTCATATGTCTCCTGATCCATAAAATAATAAAGATCCCCGTCATTATACAAATATTCCATATCTTTGCGTTCTATAAACGCCTGAGGAAATTTATCCGTAGGGCTGAAAGCCTTTTCTATAACACCGCCGGTTATTACATTTCTGATCTTCGTTCTCACGAAAGCGGCGCCTTTCCCGGGTTTAACATGTTGAAATTCGACAACAGAATAAACCTCTCCATCCATCTCAAAAGTTACACCGTTTCTGAAATCACCTGCTGAATACATATAATGACCTCCAAATAAGATTAAAAATAAAATTTACAGTTTATTATACAACATATTTACACGATTTTCAATACCTGTGAAAAATTTTTTTTATTCGGAGTTTTTTATGAAAAAAAAATTATCCCTAATATTCATGACAATCTGTACAGCAGCGGCGTTTGTAATCACTTCCGTAAAAAACGAAAACAGTAGCGCCGATTACACACCCGTATGGAATTCGAATAATCACCCTTTGATCATAATTGACGCCGGACACGGAGGCCTCGACAACGGCGCGACCGCTTATGACGGAAAACCGGAAAAAACATATAATCTCTCTCTCGCAAAAGCTCTGGAATCTTTTTTTTCTGCAGCCGGATATGATACTGTAATGACGCGGGAAGACGATGGTGATACCGACGGCAAAAGCGGATTTGATAAAAAACTCGACATCGCCAACAGGCTGGCTCTCGCGAATGCCGACGACAACAGGATTTTTATAAGTATTCATCTAAATTTATCATATTCACCGACAGATAAAGGTTTTCAGGTCTTCTACGGCTCAAAAAACCCTGAAAGCAAAATTCTTGCGGAAACAATAAGAAATAAAATGAAACAATCAGATCTGTGTACAAGGGTAAGAGACGTATATGAAGCGCCGTCAGATATTTTCCTGCAACATAATATAAAAGTGCCGTGCGTACTTGTGGAATGCGGATTTATAAGTAATGTAGAAGATTATTCAAGAATAAAATCCGAGGAATACAGAACGAAACTTATGTATACACTGTTTTGTGGCATCACAGAATATCTGCAATGATTTTATTTGAAACAAGAAATCCCTCATCAGTCAAAGCATAATTCTTTCCGATTTTTAACATATATCCATTTTTTACAAGAAAATCAGCGTAAGAAATTTTATCCGGAGGGATACAGACCCCGTCGCTCGTGCGCAGTCCCAACATAATTCGTTCTTCAGCCAAAGCTTTCTCATCGAGATACTCTTCTGTCTTCTTCTCAAAAAAATCTCCGATATTTTTATCATAATAATATCTCTCGTGTCCGTCAAAACCATGAGCTCCGGCACCAAATGCAAAACAGGGCTTCAGTTGCCAGTATCCAAGATTGTGCCTTGATCTGAATCCAGGTTTCGCATAACTTGATATCTCATAATGCTCGTAACCTGCGTCACGCATAAAATTGGAAGTAAAGAAAAACATCTCTCGTTGAATTTCCTCCGGAGCTTCTTGCACTCCTTTTTTTCCGTAAACAGTATTGTCTTCAATTTTAAGAAGATATGCTGAAACATGTTCGGGTGAAAGAGAAATAAGCCCGCAAAGAGTTTTTTCAAGTGATGATTCTGTCTGTCCGGGAATGGCAAGCATGATATCCGTATTTATATTCGTAATTCCGGCATCTCTTATCATACTGAAGGCTTTTTTCGCCTCAGCGGCTCTGCTTCGTCTTCCCAAAGTTTTCAGTTCAATATCATCAAACGACTGGACACCGATACTGACCCTATTTACTCCGCAGCTCATTGCTTTTTTAATAAAAGCCACTGACACGCTCTCAGGATTCACTTCAACAGTAAACTCGGCGTCTGGATCGACTGAAAAGGTCATATTTACCGCTTCCGCAATTTTTGGGACAGCATCACCACTCAACAATGAAGGTGTTCCTCCGCCTATATAAATACTTTCCACCCGAAAATTTTCATACCTTGCCGATTTTATCTGTTTGATAAGATCGGCAAGGTATTTTTCGATTGTTCCGTTGTCTGCGACGCGTGAAAAAAAATCACAGTAAAAACATTTTGTCCCACAAAATGGTATATGAATATAAATCCCGCAACTATTCATCAAGTTTCAGCACAGACATAAACGCTTCCTGGGATAGCTCAACACTGCCCACTTGGCGCATACGTTTTTTCCCTTCTTTTTGTTTTTCAAGCAATTTCTTTTTTCTGGTTATATCTCCACCGTAACATTTAGCAAGAACATCTTTACGGAGAGCCTTTACAGTTTCACGAGCAATTATTTTGCCACCTATCGCCGCCTGAATAGGTATTTCAAAAAGCTGTCTTGGAATATTCTCTTTAAGCTTTTCCGCTATTTTTCTTCCTCTTGGATACGCTCGTTCCGAATGGACTATAAACGAAAGAGCATCAACTATCTCACCGTTAAGCAAAATATCAAGTTTAACAAGATCGCTTTTTCTATATTCCTCAAACTCATAGTCAAAAGAGGCATAACCTCTTGTCCTGGATTTCAGCGCGTCAAAAAAATCATAAATAATCTCATTAAGAGGCAATGAATAATGCAAATTGACACGGGTATCGTCAAGATATTGCATATTTTTGAATACCCCTCTTCGTTCCTGACAAAGATCCATAATCGTTCCAACATATTCTGAGGGAGCAATCACGTCCGCCCTGACAAAGGGTTCTTCAGCAAGTTCTATCTCAGAAGGCGAAGGATATGATGTGGGATTAGATATATACACTGTTTTTCCGTCTGTTTTCGTTATCCGATAAATTACTGAGGGAGCTGTCGTAATCAAATCCAGGTTATATTCGCGTTCCAATCGTTCCTGTATAATTTCCATATGTAACAGACCTAAAAAACCGCAACGGAAACCAAAACCCAACGCGACTGAACTTTCAGGCTCGAACGTAAGGGAAGCGTCATTAAGCTGAAGTTTTTCGAGAGCCTCGCGAAGATCGTCATATTTAGCGCCGTCAGCGGGATAAATACCACTGAAAACCATGGGTTGAACTTTTTTATAACCTTTAAGAGGTGTATCAGTAGGATTCTCGGCAAGAGTAACCGTATCCCCTACACGTGCCTCTTTTACATTTTTTATACTCGCGGTAATATAACCGACTTCCCCGGCCGAAAGGACCTCCGTTTTGTTCATGCCCAAAGGTTCGAGATATCCTATCTCTACCGTTTCATATTCCGCCCCGGTAGCCATAAAACGAATAACATCACCAGTCTTGATACTTCCGTCAAAAATACGCACATAAACGATTACACCGCGATAGCTATCGTAAACAGAATCGAATATAAGCGCTTTTAACGGTTTTTCCGAATCTCCTCGAGGAGCCGGTATCTTTTTCACTATCTCTTCAGGAACCAGATCTACGTTCAAACCTGTTTTTGCGGAAATACGTGGAGCGTCCTCCGCAGGTATTCCTATGACATCTTCTATTTCAGCCGCGACCCTGTCAGGATCAGCGTTAACAAGATCTATTTTATTCAGAACCGGAAGGATCTCAAGATCATGATCAAGAGCAAGATATGTATTGGCAAGTGTTTGAGCCTCTATCCCCTGAGTCGAATCAACTACAAGAACAGCTCCCTCACAAGCCGCCAGAGATCTTGAAACCTCATAGTTAAAATCCACATGGCCAGGTGTGTCTATGAGATTAAAAACATACGTATTCCCGTCTTTTGCTTTATAATCAAGTTTAACCGCGCGCGCTTTTATAGTGATACCTCGTTCACGTTCAAGCTCCATATTATCAAGAAGCTGCGACTCCATATCCCGTGCCTGTACAGAATTTGTAAGTTCAAGGATCCTATCTGCCAAAGTGGATTTCCCGTGATCTATATGCGCAATGATACTAAAATTTCTTATCTTTGAAATATCGGTTACCATACAGCAAACCTTTCATTGTTTTTGATAATTATAGAATATTTTTTTTTATTTGTCAAGTTCATTAATTTTTTCCAAATTGATTACAATCTATATTGACATGCTTATTAGTTTATGATAGAATATTATGAAGAACATGTTAAGGAGCCGATATGAAAAAATTTTTCTCTTTGCTTTTATTGGTAATTATTTTATTAAGTCTCAGCAACAATATCTTTGCTGAAAACATAAACCTGTCGACAGAAATCAACAGCATTCTCGATTATTATTCGAAAACAACCAAATCAATTGACTCATTTGAAACTATAGTAGCTATATATTCAGTCAATTCAAGAGTCGGAACATTTAAAGAAGATATTATTTTCGATAAAAATAAAGATTATGCGGGACTTATCCTTTCTCGTCTTGCCACAAATAATGACCCTACCGCCGATTTTCATGGAATCAATCCGGTTGAAGCGTTAATCGGACAACAGGATGAAAACGGATCGTTCGGAACTTTCAATAATCATTTTTTTGCGATTGTTGCACTCGAAAGCGTGAAAGCTCTCAAAGGTCCCGCTTCAGTAACATATGCGGATTCAAACGCTTTGAATTATCT
>CALWNV010000023.1 GCA_944382895.1 uncultured Clostridia bacterium
CTACGGTATCTGCGGTCTTTTTCAGCGCCCCGGTGCGATTCCGGGAAAGGGCTATTAAAATTTAAGTGAGGTATACTTAGCATGTACGAAGACAAAGAGTTAGTTTGTAAAGATTGCGGTCAGACATTTGTTTTTACCGCTGGCGAGCAGGAGTTTTATGCAGAGAAAGGCTTCCAGAACGAGCCTCAGCGTTGCAAAGAGTGCAGAGCTGCAAGAAAAGCCGCGATCAAAGGCGCGCGTGAGTATTTTGTTACTACTTGTGCTAAATGCGGAGGAGAGGCGAAAGTTCCTTTTCAGCCCAGAGAAGACAAGCCTGTGTATTGCAGTGAATGCTTTGCAAAAATGAAGGAAGAAGAAGAGGCTGCGGCTGAATAATCTTTTTCCCTATTATGTAATGTGTGCAATAAAGAGACCCGTGCAATGCGCACAGGTCTTTTTATTAATTACGGGACGGGTGAGTTATGAAAATTATAATTGCGCCGGATAGTTTTAAGGGCTCTGCAAGAGCGGAAGAAATATGCGATATTCTTGCGAAAAAAATTTCAACTGAAGTTCCTGATGCTGAAATCATAAAAATGCCTCTTGGTGACGGTGGAGAAGGTACAGCCGAAGTCTTCGCTTTGGTATATCCGGAAACTGAGAGAAAAGAAGTGTTGATAACGGATTTATTTGGGCGCAGAAAAGCCGTATATTATTTTATGCATGGAAAAAACGCATACATTGAAACGGCTCAGGCTGTAGGATTGGATAAAACACATCTTGATGTGATGAGTTCTTCGAGTATCGGTGTGGGACAGATGATTTTTGATGCCTGTAAAAACGGAGCGGAGCGTATATTTCTTGGCCTTGGCGGAAGCGGTACATGTGACGCTGGTATAGGCGCTCTTTCGGCGCTTGGTTTTAGTTTTTATAAATCAGGAAAACGAAAAATATTTCCCTGTGGCGCGGTACTTAAAGATATGACAGAGATATTCGGTGAAATGGATGAGATTGTGAAATCATGTGTTTTTACCGCGGTATCTGATGTACAGAATCCACTTTTTGGGAAAAACGGGGCTGCTTTTGTGTACGCTCCGCAAAAAGGGGCGGACAGAACCGATGTAGAGATTTTGGATAAAGGTCTTTATAATTTTGCAGTAATATCGGGGCATTTTAATGTCGCGTTTGTTCCCGGTTCGGGAGCTGCCGGAGGGCTTGGCTTTTTTGCTGCGGCATTTTTGGGTGCCGCAATAATTTCCGGTATAGATTTTGTTCTTGATATGTATAATTATGATAATATTCCTGCTGATTTGGTAATTACCGGTGAAGGATGCATTGATAGTCAGACTCTTTACGGTAAAGCGGTAAGCGGGATTTTAAGACGGGCAAGGGGGAGGCGTGTTCTCGCTTTATGCGGGAAAAAAGGTATTGGATGTGAAAAACTCGGTTGTGATGTTGTATCCATAAATCCGCCTGGAGAACCGGAAGAGATTTCCGTGGAAAATGTTTTTAAAAATCTATCAGGATTTGATATAAAAAAATATTTATGATTAAGAAGGTGTAAAATTGTACAGATTTGAGGAAGTCGGAATAGATAAGGCCAGTGTTTACGCCGAAAAAAACGGAATATTTTTTCAAACGAAATGCTGGGCTCGGTTCAGAAATTTTTTCAAAACGGCTTCGTTTGTGGGATATAAAGATGGAGAAATTGTTTTAAGCTGTGTTCTTTTTTTGCTGCCTGTCTATCTGACTCCGTATAAAATAGGTTATATTACACGGGGATTCGTGTGTGATTATTCCGACAGAATACTTATTTCGGAATTTACTGAATTCCTTAAAAAATATATGAGGAAAAAGCATGTGATATATCTGATATTTGATCCGCATTGCGAGCGTCGCGTGGATTTCAGGGCTCCTGAAAACGATATAAATGATTTCTTTCGTAGTCTTGGATATGTTGAGAATAAAGGGCTCTGTTTGCAGCCGAAAACTAATTATTTTCTTGAAATAGACAAGCGTTTATCTGTAAAAGAAGAACAGAAACGGCTTTGGGATAATTTTTCTCAACGCATACAAAATGATATTCGTATAAGCCTTGAGCGAGGTGTTATCCTTGAAAAATACAGTGGTGATAATGAAAAAGCCGTTGAAATATTTTACAATCTTCTTGTTGAGACAACAGATAAAAAAGGATTTGGGCACAGAGATCTTAATTATTATAAAAAGTTCGGTAAAGCTCTTGCGGATTATGTAACGATTTACTTGTATAAATACGGGTCTGAAAGAGATATTGAGTATACAGAAAATGTTTTGACTGAAGTCAGGGAACAGATACGACGTTATAACGATGAGATTTCAGACCCGAATACTACTGATAAAAAAAGAGAGAGGCTGTATCCCAAACTCAAGGAAGCCGAAAAACAGGAAAAAGCGACCGAAAAGCGTCTTGAGATCGCAAAGACTCATCGTGATGATCCATATATTTCTGCTTTTTTCTATATAAAAATAGGGAACAAAGCGTATAATTTTTACGGTGCGAATTCTTCATTTCTTAGAGACCTTAAATTGACGGCCAATTATTGGGATATGATTTGTGACAGCCTTGACGGCTCTGTGGAGACATTTAATATGGGCGGTACGCTGAAGCTTAATACGGATGATATAAAAAAGGATCCTATGTATGAGCTTTATCAGTATAAATGCCAATACGGAGGGAAATTTGTTGAAATGCCGGGGGAATTTTTTCTTATTTCCCGTCCCGGACTTTTTAATTTATTTCATAATAAGCTTAATTATTTCAGAAGGTTGATTTTCAGATTATGAGGCTTGATTTTGCTTTGTCAAATGCCGGAGAAGGAAGCCGCAGAGAAATCAGGGATATGATAACTCGTGGGAAAGTTTCCGTAAACGGAAAAGAGGTCAGGGATGTTGCGTTTCCTGTCGCTGAGACGGATACTGTCTATTTGTGCGGGAAAAAAGTTGATATAAGAAGATATGTTTATCTTATGATGAACAAGCCAACCGGATATGTATGTACCACCGACAGCAATGAGCGGAATGTTTTTGAGCTTGTGCCTGAGAATTTGTATCGTAAGGGGCTTTTTTGTGTAGGCAGACTTGATAAGGATACAACGGGGCTTTTACTTTTGACAAATGACGGGAATTTTGCCCATGAAATAATATCTCCGAAAAAAATGTGTAAAAAAACGTATCGTGTAAAATTATTCTATCCTGTGACAGATGAAGATGTGTCGGCGTTTGAACGCGGACTTGTATTGGCAAACGGCGAAAAGCTTCTTCCTGCCGATATAGACCGGACTGATAAAGCGAATGTTGTTTATATTACTGTTTGTGAGGGAAAATACCATCAGATAAAGCGTATGTTTGCCTCACGAGGAAATAAAGTGATTGATTTGCACAGAATCAGAGTTGGTAAATATTTTTTGCCGGAAGATCTTGAAACGGGTAAGTGTAGACTTATCGAGACTCCTTTTATGGAAATTATCGAAAAAAAGTCATAAAAATATGTTGATTTATCAAAATAAAAAAGCTATAATAAGAGGGATTAAGAGATAAGGGTGATTTCAATGGAAAAATGTAATGTCGCGATTGTCGGCTACGGCGGTATGGCGTCATGCTGGCATGTTCCACATCTACTTGCCATGCCGGACAGGTTTGATTTGTGCGGTATTTATGATATTGCCGATGAGAGACGTAAAATTGCACGCGCTAACGGTATTTTTGCGTATGATACATTTGAAGAGCTTCTTTCCGATAAAAAAATAGAACTTGCTATAATTGCCACTCCAAACGATGTTCATAAACCGATTGCGAAAGCGTTAATGGAAAACGGTATTAATGTTATATGCGAAAAACCTGTTACACTTTCATCATCTGACCTTGAAGAAATGATTGCTTCCGCTAACGCAAACCATGTTTTGTTTACGGTACATCAGAACAGACGTTGGGATGAGGATTATCTTATTGTCAAAAAACTATACGATGAGAATACTCTCGGAAAAATATTCAATATTGAAAGCCGTGTCCACGGTTCACGCGGGATCCCGGGTGACTGGCGTAATACAAAGGCTGCCGGAGGCGGGATGGTCCTTGATTGGGGCATCCATTTGTATGACCAGCTTTTGATGATGACCGGAGACGACCGTGTGGTTTCCGTGTATTCCGATCTTTCTTATGTAACAAATGAAGAGGTCGATGACGGATTTAAAACTATACTTCATTTTGAAAGTGGTCTGACGGCCCATATCGAGGTGGGAACATCCAATTTTATTGAGCTTCCCCGCTGGTATGTGATGGGCGAAAATGGTTCTGCGGTGATAAACGACTGGGCTATTAACGGTAAGATAGTAAAAGTAACTGACTGGGAAAAATTGGAAGCTGTGCCGGTTGCGACTGCGGCAGGCCTGACAAAGACTATGGCTCCGCGTACGGATGAAACGATTGCGGAAGAGCCTTTACCGCGTGTTCCTAGTAATATAAATGAGTATTATATCAATGTGGTGAACGCAATCAGGGGCAAAGAGGATATTATCGTAAAACACGATGAACTTCGTCGTTCGATGAAACTGATGGAGGCGGTCTTTGAATCCGCCGCACAAAACCAAGTAGTACATACATCTATTTGAGGAGAAAAAATGTTTATCTTTCTTGATACCGTTGCGGTTTTACCTGAAGTTAGCGGAATGAAAAATCTTTTGTTTATAGGTTTGATGGCGCTGTTTGTCATTTTGGGATGTGTTGCAGTTATAATACGTAATAATAGATTGTTGAAAAATGACAAATCCGGGAATCGTGAGTCCAAGGAAGTTATAACGGTGACTGTGGATACAGAAAAGAATGATTGAGCAAAGGCGGGTAAAGTTCTGAAAAAATTGATACTTTTGAAAGTGTTTTTGCCTTTGTGTTTTTTATAAAGGTTTCTCGGATATTTGTCTGCCGATAATATCGGCAGACTTTTTGCCCATTTTATGAAAGGAGTCTGTAATGGACAGTTTACAGTATTTACGCGATGAAATAGACAGTATAGATAAGCAGATGTCAGAATTATTTTGTCGCAGAATGAACGCCGTAAAACAAGTTGCAATGTATAAAAAGGAAAACGGGATACCTGTTACGGATGTTGCGCGTGAGGCTTCTGTGATTGAGAAAAACAGTCGTTATATTGATAATTCGGAGATTTTAGGTTTTTATAAGGAATGGATATCTGATACGATGTCTCTTTCAAAACGTTATCAGCAAAGCCTTTTGAAATGTAATATTGTAGCGTATCAGGGTGTTGAGGGTGCATTCAGCCATATAGTTTTGTGTAGGTTGTTTCCACAGTCTTCAGCGAAAGCCTTTGCGACATGGGAGGATGTTTTTTCTGCGGTTGAAAATAAAACAGCCTCGTATGGAGTTCTTCCTTTTGAGAACAGTCAGGTGGGCGATGTTGCGGAAGTTCTTGATTTATGCTTTGCGCACAGTTGTTATATTTGCGGGATGGTTGATCTTCCCGTAAAGCAAAATCTTCTTTGTGTTAAAGGCGCTACTATAGCGGATATTAAAGAAGTTTACAGTCATCCTCAGGCAATAAGTCAGTGTACTCGGTTTTTGAAAAGTCTTGGAATCTCTGCTGTTCCTATGGAGAATACAGCTGTTTCGGCGAAATTTGTCGCGGAAGCGGCGGATAAGAGCAAAGCGGCGATAGCAAGTGAACGTACGGCAGAGCTTTACGGACTTTCAGTCGTTGCTTCAGATATAAATACAAGCAGGACAAATACAACAAGATTTATTGTTATTGGTGCGGAGCCTTCAACTGAGGGCGATCGGTTCAGCATGCTTATTACGGTTGACCATGTTCCTGGCAGTCTGGCAAGAGTTATACAGGAAATTGCCCGTATGGGATATAATATGGAAAGTATAAAAAGCCGCCCTCTGCCTGATAATTTGTTTGAATACTATTTTTATATCGAGCTTGTCGGGAACCTGACAGAAAATGCGGAGCGTGAGTTGAGAGAAAATCTTTCTGCAATATGCAGAAGTGTCCGTATTCTTGGCAGATACAATAAAAAACATATAGAAGACTGAGTTGTGAAAGGATGGTTCGCAATGAGATTGACGGTGAATCTCGTAGACAGAAAATATGATGTCATAGTTGAAGCCGGTTCTATCGGACATATAAAGGAATACGCAGATCTCCGTCGCAAAGTAATGGTCGTTAGTGATGACGGTGTTCCGGCAGAATATGTTCATAGTGTTCTGAGCCAGGCAGAAAAGGGTTTCAGCGTTGTTGTCGCTAAAGGAGAAATCTCAAAAAGTCTTCACGGCTATGAAACGGTTTTACATGCATTGCTGAATAATAAATTTACAAGGCACGATTGTGTTGTAGCTGTCGGCGGTGGGGTGGTCGGAGACCTTGCGGGTTTTGCCGCGTCAACTTATATGAGAGGGATTTCATTTATAAAC
Organism: uncultured Clostridia bacterium; assembly: GCA_944382895.1. GTDB lineage: Bacteria > Bacillota > Clostridia > Oscillospirales > UBA644 > QAKR01. The sequence continues at coordinate 6,445 of CALWNV010000023.1, forward strand.
TGTCCTACAACTACATTATCTCAGATCGATTCTTCGATCGGCGGTAAGGTCGCGATAAATTTTGATAATACAAAAAACATAGTCGGTGCGTTTTATCAGCCTGAATGTGTTATAGCTGATACTGCGACACTTAAGACACTTCCCAGGAGACATTATATAAACGGGTTGGTCGAAGCGGTAAAAGCTGGGCTTATAGCAGACGAAAAGCTGTTTGAAGTATTTGAAAAAAATGATATAGAGAGAAATTTGGAAGAGATTATACTGAGAAGTCTCAATGTAAAAAAGAATATTGTGGAGCAAGATGAAAAAGAATCGTCATTGCGCGCTGTTTTGAATTTCGGTCATACGATAGGGCATGCGGTGGAAAGCTTACATATGGACGAATGGTATCATGGTGAATGTGTCGCACGAGGGATGATCCCGATGACTGAGGATAAAGACACGGTTATACGTTTGAAAGCTGTTTTGTCCAGACTTGGCTTGGATTATAGAATTACGGACGATCCCCAACGTTTGTTTGATATAATGACTCATGATAAAAAAGCGGGGAGCGATTTTATAACAGCTGTTAAGGTCAGAAAGCCCGGACAGGTGAGGCTTGTCAGAATTTCGTATCCGCAGCTTAGAAAAATTGTGGAGGAGGCTGTCAAATGAGTAATATTTTGGGTAAGGTTGTAACTGTTACTTTGTTTGGGGAAAGTCATGGTCCTGAAATAGGTTGTGTTATAGACGGTCTTGCCGCGGGAGTTAAAATCAACATGGATTTTATGCGTGCTCAGATGGAAAAGAGACGCGCTAAAGGTGATATTTCCACAAAAAGGCGGGAACCGGACAATGTTATATTCAAAAGCGGTGTTTTCAACGGATATACTACTGGGACTCCGGTATGTCTTATTATTGAAAATACAAGTGTAAACAGTGCTGACTATTCAAAAACGGAAAGTTTTTTGCGTCCCGGTCACGCTGATTATACGGCTCATATAAAATATCATGGTTTCGAAGATGCGAGGGGCGGGGGACATTTCAGCGGTAGACTTACCGCCCCGCTTGTTGCCGCAGCAAGCATATTCATTGATCTTTTCAAGGGCAGAGGGATAAACATAGTGACGCATATCGCGTCTTGCGCGGGTGTAGAAGATATTGGTTTTTCGGATGATCCTTTTATTTTTTCCGAACAGCTCAATCTCCTTTCCGGAAAGGATTTTGCGGTTCTCGATGATGATGCTGGCCTGCGTATGTATGAAAAAATTGAGCGTGCCGCAAAAGAGGGAGACAGCGTTGGAGGAATTCTTGAGACAGTTATAACCGGGATCCCCGCCGGTATAGGAGAACCTTTTTTTGATAGCGTTGAAAGCATGATAGCTCATGCTCTTTTCAGTATTCCGGCCGTTAAAGGAATAGAATTTGGGACAGGTTTTGGTTTTGCGGAAAAGAAGGGGAGCGAAGCAAATGATGCGTTTGTTACAGATGGGAAAAAAATATATACAAAAACAAATAATAACGCAGGGATAAACGGGGGTATAACAAACGGAATGCCTGTGATTTTGAGAACTGTGGTGAAGCCGACACCAAGTGTATATGTTCCTCAACAGACTGTCAATATTCGTACCATGGAAAACGCTACTATACAGATTCACGGCAGACATGATCCGTGTATTTTGCACCGGGCAGCAGTGGTCCAGGACAGTCTTTGCGCGCTTGTTTTAGCTGATCTTGTCACACAGGCTGCTGGGCTCTCATGGCAGGAGGGGAAATCATGGATTACGGACTGATCGGTTCAAAACTCGGGCATAGCTACTCTCCGTTATTGCACAAACTTTTCGGAGGATATGAATATGAGCTTCTTCCTCTTGCAGAACATGAAGCATTTTCGGAATTTATGAGAAAAAAAGAATTCAAAGCGATAAATGTCACTATTCCGTATAAAAAAGCAGTTTTGGAATATGTTGATGATATCAGTGAAAAGGCAGGTAGAATAGGCGCGGCAAATACTGTTGTAAACCGAGGAGGGCGGCTTTTCGCGTATAATACGGATTTTGACGGATTTTTATATATGATGAGGGTTTCAGATTATGATGTTTCCGGGAAAAATGCGCTGATATTGGGTACCGGAGGCACAAGTCTGACTGTTTTCGAAGCATTACGAAGCGCGGGAGCCGCTAAGATATTTCGTGTCAGTCGGAGTTCAGGCAAAGACAGGATAACATATAAAGACGCTGAAAAATTATATGATACTCATATTATAGTGAACACTACTCCGGTCGGAATGTATCCTGATTGTGATGAAACTCCTATTTCTCTTTTACATTTTCCGGAGCTCGAAGCGGTGTTTGATGTTGTATTTAATCCTCTTGAAACACGTATTGTTGCTGAAGCCCGAAGTCTTGGGCTTATTGCTTCAAACGGGTTATCAATGCTTACGGCGCAAGCAAAATACGCTTCTGAGATATTTATGGGAAAAAAGATCCAAGAAGATATGATAGAAAATATCTATAGAAAGCTTTACATGGATCTTGTGAACATAGTTCTGATAGGTATGCCTGGTTGCGGTAAGACGACTTTAGGGAAAAGGATTGCGATGGTTACCGGTAAAAAATTCACGGATATTGACTCGGAAATTGAAAAAACTGCCGGGAAAACTATTCCGGACATATTCAAAGAAGGCGGAGAAACTCTTTTCAGACAGTATGAAAGCCGGATCACGAAAGAAGTGTGTTTACAGTCCGGACAGGTCATAGCGACCGGCGGAGGAGTTGTCACACAAAAGGAAAACATACCGTTTTTACGTCAAAATGGGATTGTGGTATATCTTAAACGAGATATCAAAACCCTTGCGACCGGAGGGAAGCGACCTTTAAGCGGAGATTTTACCGCCGTTGAAAAACTGTACAATGAAAGGCGGGCGCTTTATGAAAAAGCCGCGCATTGTTCGGTATGTACGGATGGTATGACACTTTCGGATGCGGTAGAAACGGTGGAGGATAGAATATATGAAATTTTTGATAATAAACGGGCCTAATATAAATATGCTTGGAATAAGAGAACCTGATAAGTACGGGACCATGAGTTACCCAGAGCTTGTTCGGTATATAAGTGAGCAGGCTTTTGCAATGGGCGCCGAAACTGATTTTTTTCAGAGTAACAGTGAGGGGGATATCGTTACAGCTATTCAGAACGCCTATAATAAGTATGACGGAATAGTCATTAATCCTGCCGCATATACACATACGAGTATTGCCATACTTGACGCGTTGACCGCGGTTGCTCTCCCGGCTGCGGAAGTACATATAACGGATATTAAAAACCGTGAGCCGTTCAGGGCGGTCAGTTATGCCGGTATGGCGTGTTTGTTTTCTTTTATCGGGCAAGGCAAAGAAGGTTATGTAAACGCAGTCCGGGCACTGACAGAATATATTATAAATAATAATGACGCAGATTCTGAAATACAGAGGTAATTTTTATGATAATCAGTACAAAACGAGGAACGCCGGTAGAGGAGCTTTATAAAATAATCCGTGACCTGGAAAGCAAAGGTGTGTCCGTTACACTTATAAGAGGAACCGATTATAATGTATTCGGACTTGTAGGTGATACCACTGTAATAGATGAAAAACAGGTCAGGGCAAATCCTTATGTCGAAAATGTACAGCGGGTAAGTGAACCGTATAAAAAGGTTAACAGGCTTTTTCACAATGAAGACAGTATTGTGGATGTGAGTGGGATTCCCGTGGGAGGAAGCCAGAAAATCGTTATAATAGGAGGTCCTTGCAGTATTGAGAGCGAGGTTCAGACCGTAGAAATCGCCGAAAAAGTCAAGGCCGCCGGAGGCTGCATGCTGCGTGGCGGGGCGTATAAACCGCGTACAAGCCCTTATGCGTTCCAGGGCCTTGGTTCTGAAGGTATAAAATATATGGTGGAAGCGCGTGAAAAGACAGGACTTCCTATTGTAAGTGAAATAATGAGCGAGGACAAGATAGCGGAATTTGAAGAATTTGTAGATTTGATACAGGTGGGAGCCCGCAATATGCAGAATTTCAGTTTGCTCAAAGCTCTCGGGAAGGTCAAAAAACCTATTTTATTGAAGCGCGGTCTGGCAAACACTATTGAGGAATGGATAATGAGCGCAGAGTATATTGCCGCAAGCGGCAATGAAAACATCATTCTTTGCGAAAGGGGTATAAGGACATTTGAAAAATATACACGTAATACGCTTGATTTAAGTGTTATCCCGATCGTAAAAGAAAAAACTCACTTACCTATAATTATAGATCCGAGCCATGCGACAGGAAATTATAAATATGTTGAAAGCATGAGCCTTGCGGCGGTTGCGGCCGGAGCAGACGGTCTTATAATCGAAGTCCACTCCTGTCCGGAAAAAGCTTTTAGTGACGGAGCTCAGAGTCTCGTTCCGGAAAAATTCGCCGAAACCGTGCGCAAAAGCCGTGAAATAGCTAAAGTTATAGGAAGAGATATATACTGATAATGAGGTGTTTTTAGATGCGTGTAACGGTAAGACCGGGTAATTTCGGCGGGACTCTTTCTGTTCCGCCATGTAAGAGCCTTGCTCATCGTTTTCTCATTGCAGCCGCTCTTGCCGGAGGTCGAAGCAAAATTGATAATATTGAACAAAGTAATGATATAAAAGCGACTGTCGGTGGATTGCGTGAACTGGGCGCTGATATCAGCTTTAACGATAGAACCGCATATATAACGGGGATAAAAAGATTTTTACCTGTTATGAACATTGTCAACTGCGGAGAGAGCGGAAGTACGTTGAGATTTTTTATTCCCGTATTTTCTCTTACCGGCGATAAAGTGGTTTTTAAGGGCGAGGGCAGGCTTATGCAAAGACCGCAGACTGTTTATTCGGAGATTTTCAGAAAGCGTGGGCTTATGTTTAGTCAGGAAGGGGATTTTCTCACGATAAACGGGGCGCTCACTGCCGGGAAATACAGTGTTGCCGGAGATGTTTCAAGTCAGTTTATAACTGGACTTTTATATGCTCTTTCAATGTGTGACGGAGATAGTGTGATCAACATATTACCGCCGTTCGAAAGTCGCAGTTATGTCTTGCTCACGGTTGATGTTTTGCAAAAATTCGGTGTCAGTGTCTGTTTTTACGATGATTTAACTATAAAAGTGAAGGGCGGACAAAAATACGTGCCCGGGTCATTTTGTGTTGAGGGTGATTATTCTCAAGCTGCGTTCTGGCTTGTAGCAGGAAGTATTTGTGGCGATGTAAAAGTAAATAACTTGTTGCCCGGCAGCAAACAGGGTGACAGAGTTATTGTTGATATTTTGCGTCGCTGCGGCGCGGCGCAGGAATTCGGCGATAATTTTGTTTCATGTAAAAAAGCTTCGCTTATGGCAACAGAAATCGATTTATCTGATTGCCCTGATCTCGGGCCTGTTTTGATGGTTCTCGGTTTATTTTGCAAAGGCGATACCGTTATTTCGAATGCAGGACGCTTGCGGATGAAAGAAAGTGACAGGATCTTATCTATGCAAAGTGAGCTTTCTAAAATGGGGGCAGATATTTTTTCTGATAGAGACACCGTTTTTGTACGAAAGAGTGTGTTACGTGACACATATAATTTAGACAGCCATAATGATCATCGGGTTGCAATGGCCCTTGCAGTAGCATCCGTATGCGCGGGGATAGAAATTGATATCGATAACGCACAGGCTGTTGATAAAAGCTATCCGATGTTTTGGAATGATCTTAAAAGCCTCGGGGCGGAAGTGGTTTGTTATGAGAGATAAGAAAATCTGTATTGTAGGTATGGGCCTTTTGGGCGGAAGTTTTGCGATGGGGCTTATTCGGGCTGGGAATATTGTTTATGGTATTGATATTTGTGAGGAAAGCATCGCATACGCGAAAGAAAATGGTTATATTACGGACGGGAGTGTGTCTGGATACGGCAGATTTGTTTCTGATGCGGATATAGTGGTATTATGTTTGTATCCTCATGTTATTATCGATTGGGTGAAAAAAAATGCGGCGCTTTTGAAAAAAGGCGCGGTTATCACAGATGTTTGCGGAGTTAAATGCGGGATTGTGGAGAAAGTCCAGTCAATTTTAGGAGATAAAGCTGAATTTTATTCCGGTCATCCTATGCGTGGCAAAGAAGTTTTGGGTGTAAAAAACGCTGATTGCGGCATTTTCAAAAACGCCAATTATATCCTTACTCCTACAAAGAAAAACACAAAAGAGGCTGAAGCTGTAATACGTGATATGGCGGAAACTCTGGGTTTTGTAACGTTTAGTATTCTTTCTCCAGAACAGCATGATAAAATGGTCGGGTATGTAAGTCAGCTTACTCATGTAATTGCGGTAAGTCTTATGACAGCTGCCGACAGGGCTGAGCTGGCCCCTTATGCGGGTGACAGCTTCCGTGATCTTACCAGAATCGCAACGATTGATGAAACGTTATGGAGCGAGTTGTTTTTACGGAACAGGGAAAATCTGATTGGAGAGATAGACAGATTTTGCGCGAGTATGAAAGAGTTTAAGGAATATTTGGATCGTGAAGACGAAGTAGCCATAAAAGAACTTCTCAGGCTTTCGACAGAAAGGCGCAGAAGGTTTGATAAAAGTTGATCTTTCATATTAATGTTTTGCAAAATAATGTAATTTTAAGTTATAGTATGGCTTCCCTTTGATTTTTATAGTAAGAGAGTTTTTTGCTTTCTACAGAGGTGTTTTTTTTGATAAAAGATAAAATACGCCGGATAATAAAATATACGGTCCCGATTTTGTTATGGGCGATGGGCGCTTCTGTCATAGGACTTTTAGGTGGGTTGTTGGGAACAGGTCTTTATAAAAGCATTGACGCTGTTACGTTCGTTCGTGACTGTAACAGGTGGATTGTATGGTTACTTCCTGTCGGAGGGCTTGTGATTGTTGCGTTATACAAGTTGTGCCGAGTCGATACATCTTCCGGGACAAATGTAATAATAGATTCCGTCCGTACAGAAAGAAAACCTCCGGTACTTTTAATTCCGCTTATTTTTATCGGAACGGTTATCACACATCTTTTCGGGGGTTCTGCAGGAAGAGAGGGTGCGGCGCTGCAGTTGGGCGGAAGTCTCGGAAACTGTTTGGGTAAAATTGTTCGTCTTGATAAAAAAAACACAAAACTTGCGGTGATGTGCGGAATGAGCGCCGTGTTTTCCGCATTGTTCGGAACACCTCTTGCGGCGGCTGTTTTCACAATTGAAGTTATTTCTGTAGGCGCGGTATATTATGCGGCGCTGACACCCTGTCTTGTTTCGTCGATCGTTGCCTGGCTGACTGCACGCTTGTCAGGTATTCCGGCTGCTGTATATGAACTGCCGTCGTTGTCTTCAGAGCCGTTTATGGATGGTTTGAAAGTCTCGGGGTTAGCATTGCTTTGTTCATTATTGAGTATAATTTTCTGCATAGTACTGCATCAGTCTGAAAAATGGGCGGCGAAGTTTATTAAAAATAAATTTTTACGTATCGCGGTATGCGGTTTGATAATCGCTGTTCTGACCTTTTTTGTAAGAAGCGGGGACTATAACGGAGCAGGTGCGGATATTATTGCAGCGGCTGTCGGCGGAAATTCTCGACCGGAAGCTTTTTTATTAAAGATATTGTTTACGGCGATAACATTGGCAGGGGGATACAAAGGCGGAGAGATAGTCCCCACGTTTTTTATAGGCGCGACATTCGGTTGCACAGTGGGAAGCTTACTTGGCCTTCCGCCTGGATTCGGCGCCGCCATTGGAATGTGCGCGATGTTTTGCGGAGTAGTTAACTGCCCTATGGCTTCTGCTTTTTTGGCAATTGAATTGTTTGGCGGAAAATATTTTTTGTTTTTCTTTATCGCAATATGTATAAGCTATGTTTTTTCCGGTTATTACGGACTTTACGGTAGTCAGAAAATACTGTATGCTAAAAACAGACTTGAGTTTATTGACAGAATGGCTGAATGATTTTCAGGTGACACGTAAAAATAACATCTTGTATTTTTAATATAAATATAAAAAATAAAGAGCTCTGTGATTTATTAAAAAAAAGTAAATCGAGGCTCTTTATTTTTATATTTTTGAATGGTTTTGATATAAACCGATTATGTAAAAGTAAGGTTTGTTTTCCGGTATTATTTATTCTCTCCTGAAAAAAAATCGTGCATAATATCTATGGTAGGAACTGCTCCTTCAGTAAGACCGAAATCCTCAAGCGTAAACACTTCGAGCATTTTTGTAAAATCGTAAAACCCGTTTTCATTTTTTTTGAAAAGCAAGGTTTGTGGCATATATATATAATATTTACCGTATTCATGAAAAGGAGAGATCATTGTGGTTAAAAACATAAAATATTCTTCATCTTCCTGTATCAGGGGAAGTGAGTCGATATAAACATGAGTGTTGTTGGAGTAGAATATTTTTATCTCAGAGCCTTTCTGAAGTTCGGAGTTCGTATCGCTGAAAACATCGGTCACCTCTGCTATAAGATATGATATATATCTGGTTTCAGATGTTTGCTCATATATGTAATCTATAGCGAGCTCATCTGAACGTTTTATTTTTACGGTAACTACGGCCCTCACTTCATTTTCTACATCTTCTTTCGTTTTCGATGTTTCTTGAAATGTGTACTCTTGCGCCGAAGGCGGATCAAGTTTTTCTGTATAATATATTTTCGTTATTCCGTTTTCGGGATCAGGTGAGTCTGTTTGATAAATGATCTCTTCAACGTTGTTCATACAACCGGTTAAAAAAACTGTCTGTGCGGCTATTATGATAAGCGTCACAATAAGTTTGTACTTTTTCATTGTTTTCGTCCTTTTTATTCAATGTTAAATAATGATCGTTTATAAAAAAACAACACTTATGTATGAGTAAAATATTTTTTTCCGTAAAATTATATCTGTTAAGATTTTTAAAGTATAAAGTTTATATAATATTTTACCATAACGGTAGTGGTTTGTCAAGGATATATCGGTTTATTTCGGTAAAGCGTTTACATATAAAAATACGGCAGACCTTTTTAAAAGTCTGCCGTAAGATTGAAGATGTAAATTATTTGATTTCAACTTTTGCGCCGGCAGCTTCAAGAGCTTCTTTTGCTGCGTCAGCTTCTTCTTTGGAAACGTTTTCTTTAATCGGTTTGGGTGCTCCGTCAACAAGCTCTTTACTTTCTTTGAGACCCAGCCCGGTAAGCTCTCTTACCGCTTTGATAACGCCCATTTTGCTCTCGCCGACTTCTGCAAGAATTACGGTGAATTCAGTTTGCTCGTTTGCTGCTGCCCCTGCGTCAGCTGCAGCAGCTCCGCCTGCGACTACAGCTACCTGAGCTGCTGCGGATACTCCGAATTCTTCTTCAAGAGCTTTAACGAGTTCATTAAGTTCAACGACTGTAAGAGCTTTTACTTCTTCAATTATATTAGCGATTTTTTCACTTGCCATTTTATTTACCTCCAGTATCACAAATATTGTTTTGATAATTATTCTGCCGCCGGAACTTCTGCCGGAGCGGATTCTTCCGCCTCGTTTTGTGCGGAACCTTCTTGCTGTTTGTCAGCTATTGCCTGTAACGCGATTGCAAGTCCCTGAATGGGTGAAAGCAAACAGTACAGAGTTTTGGAAATGAGTTCTTCTTTCGAGGGAAGAACGCTGAGTTCCTTGATTTCATCAATGCTTATGGCTCTGCCTTCGGTAAAGCCTGCTTTGATTTTAAGATTGTCGTTTTTCTTTGCGAAATTACAAAGGATTTTAGCTGGTGCGATAACGTCGCTTTCAGACAGTGCAAGAGCTGTTACTCCGTTGAGTATTTCGTCAAAATCTGTCTCATAGCCTGCGTTTTTGACCGCAAAACGGGCAAGAGAGTTTTTAACGACTGAATATTCGACTCCAGCTTTTCTGAGTTCACGGCGAAGCGCGGTGTCGTCCGCAACAGTCAGACCTTGGTAATCGACAAAAACGCCTGCCGCCGAATTTTTTATTTTATCTGTAAGTTCCGCGACAATAGCTTTCTTCTGCTCTAAAATCTTCTCACTGGGCATTTTTATTTTTCACCTCCGTAAAAATAAAACTCTTTCATGTTCCGAAGAACATGAAAGAGCGGATAAATATCATGAATATATTATTACTCTTCCTCGACAGGAAATTAAGCCTTATGGCACCTGTTGTCTTTGGAACGGAAATATTATATCATAACAGATCCATTTTGTCAATCGGGTTCATAAAAATTTTGCAAATACCCGATGTGAAAGTCAGTATGTTCGTTTTTCCTTATTTTATCTCAGGTAAAGAGGCAAAACCTTTTTTAAGGTCGGCATCTGTCGGAACACTGTCTGACATTGTTTTGTTATTATACTGTTCATATGCTTTCATATCGAAATATCCAGTGCCGGTGAGACCAAAAAGAATATTTTTGGTTTCGTCGGTTTTTTTGCATTCAAGTGCTTCATCTATTGCGCAGCGAATGGCGTGGGAGCTTTCCGGCGCTGGTAGGATACCCTCAATACGCGCAAACATTACAGCAGCATCAAAGACTTTTGTTTGCTCGTATGAGCGGGCTTTCAGCAGACCGTCGGCGTAAAGCTGCGAAAGGACAGTATTCATTCCGTGATAACGCAACCCTCCCGCGTGATTGGATGCGGGCATGAATCCGCTTCCGAGTGTATACATTTTCATCAGGGGCGTCATTTTTCCGGTATCGCCGAAATCATATGCGTATTTCCCTCTTGTGAGCGAAGGACATGACGCGGGCTCTACGGCTATGATTTCAGGGTTTCTTATATTGTTTATTTTGTCAGCCATGAACGGGGCACACAATCCTCCCAGATTTGAACCACCACCCGCGCATCCAATAACGATATCCGGATATACATCGTATTTTTCCAATGCTTTTTTTGTCTCAAGCCCGATAACGGACTGATGAAGCAATACATGGTTGAGAACGCTTCCGAGCACATATTTTGTGTTGCTGTCGGCCGCTGCGACTTCTACCGCCTCGGATATCGCGCAACCAAGCGAACCTCCGGTGCCGGGAAACATTTCAAGTATTTTTCTTCCGGCTTCTGTCGTGTCTGAAGGGGAGGGTATTACTTTTGCCCCGTATGTCCTCATCACTTCGCGGCGTTGTGGTTTCTGTTCCGCTGAAACTTTTACCATGTAAACACAGAGATCGACTCCGTAAAATGCGGCAGCCATCGAAAGCGCCGTGCCCCATTGTCCTGCTCCGGTCTCTGTTGTAAGTTTTTTTATACCCTGCTGTTTTGCGTAATAGACCTGAGCTGCGGCTGAGTTGAGTTTATGCGACCCGGATGTGTTGGAGCCTTCAAATTTATAATAAATATGCGCGGGTGTACCGAGCGCCTTTTCAAGACAGTATGCGCGTACTACGGGCGATGGCCTGTACATTTTGTAAAAATCCATAACTCCCTGAGGAATCGGGATATAGCTTTCTGTTTCGTTAAGCTCCTGTTTTATCATTTCATCACAAAAAACAGGACGTAAATCTTCTTCGGTCACGGGTTTCATTGTTGCGGGGTTTAGCATCGGCGCCGGTTTGTTTTTCATCGTAGGCCGCAGATCAAACCATGCTTTAGGCATTTCCTGTTCCGATAAATAGATTTTGTAGGGGATTTCTTTTGACATTTTGATCAGCCTTTCAAGATTTATTTCAGAATCTTACAAACCTTTTGATAAAAAAAGACGCTGTACTGCCTCTTTTTTGAGGCGATACAACGTCGCGGTGCCACTCAAAATTCAAGTCGTAAAACGACTCCTCTGCGGATACTGACATATCCTGCCTCTGTAACGTGAGGCACACGGCGCAGCATACTCACCGAAATTCGGTTTTGTGCTTTGCTCCTCTCAGGCCCATTCGTCAAGATCGCTTTTATGCGGCTTACACCGTCCCGCACTCGCTTTCAAAAGCTTAATCATGATTACTATTCCCAATCGTCGGATTTGTAATATTCTGTTGCTTTTATTATATTCATTAACCCCGGTTTGTCAATAGAAAATTGTAAAAAAACATATAAATGTCACAATTGTGTGTCTGCGGCGTACAAAAGGATCCCAATATTATCGGTATATATCTGATCAAATTGCGTAAGGGGAAGCGGTGAAGTCCCTTTGCCCACTTCAATCGTATATCCGGGTAAATTATATTCTTGAATAAACCAGTCTTTGTATCCCGCAAACCCTGATTCATACGGTGTTTCCGCCACTGTGTAACCACTCTGTCGAGAAAACTCCTGTGCGATCTCAAGTGATGCCGGAGGATTGTAGTCGAGAAATTTCCAATAAATTATTTCTCCCTGAGAGTGGTATGAAAGAGTAAGGTCAGGGTTTATGTTTTTGGTAAATTGACCTACTGTCCTGCTTTCCGGCTCGGAGAACGGATATGGTCCTACAAAGTCACGCGGTGCCGGGGAAGAGTATCCTTTTGCGTATTTTATTTTTTTAGCTTCTTCCCATCTGGCGGGATAATTGAGATTAAGATCTACACCACGTATGTTAGCTTTCCATCCTGAGGGGAAGGGGATATTCTCTCTGCTTATGGAGACCGCATATTTATATCCTTCACTGTCTTTGGGCAGTGCTCCAGTGACGAGATCAACTCCGTCCGGATTTACCATTGGCATTATATAAATTGATGTTTTATCAAAAATCCTGCGTATATTAAACCCTTTTATTGTCTGATCATTTACAAACGCATAGCAAAAATCGTCTGTAAATTTCATAAGAAGAGGGGTCGTTATCCATTCATTAGCGTGATGTGAGGCATTATAAAAAACTTTACGGGTGCCTCTGCCGATACGTATTACAGGGATGTTTTTACCAAGTACTGACATGCCCGCGTCTATTATTTCAATAAACGGATATCTGAGTTTAAGCGCGTTTATATTCAGCTGCATTATCTCGTTTGAATATTTCAGATTTACGGGAATTATTTTTGATATAAAGGGAACGGTTATTTCTTCTCCCGGAACAATGTTGTCGCTGTTCAGTAATGGATTGGCCGCTTTTATCGAATTCAGTTCTGTCCAAAAACGCGCCGCTATTGTCGACAGAGTGTCGCCGCTTTTTACCTTGTATATGTAATTCCCGGTTATATATGGCATTAAGACTCCCCATGTCAGAGGCCCGACTATCCCGTCTGACACAAGCCCTGCTGCTTTTTGAAAATCCTCAAGTGCCGAGGCAGTTGCATTATCGTAAGCATAAGTGATCCCTCCGCCGTAATATCCTGTTTTTGATAATACTTCCTGTAAAAGTCCGACTGTCGGGGTTTCATCTCCAAACGTAATTTTTGTGAGTTCCAAAAAAATACACCTCCCGATTTATATTATGCGGGAGCGTGTAAATGTTATGAATAATTTATTTATGTTTTTTATTATCTGTGGATAATTTGTTTATAAACGATAGTTTTGTTTGGGAAATTATAATTGCGGCAAATATGAGCGAAAACCCTGAAATAAGCTGTATGGAAAGTTTTTCATCGCCGAGTATCACGGAAAAGATTACACCAAAAACAGATTCAAGACTGAGAATAAGAGAAGCCGAAGCCGGTGCTTCGTATTTTTGACCCCACATTTGTAAAATAAATGCTATTGCTGTGCACAGTACCGCCAGATATATTATTTCCGCGAGCATGTCCGTAGTCCATATAGATGGGAAATCCTCAAATATCAGCGAGGCGGTCCATGCGCATATCCCGGCAGATAAAAACTGGATTGTTGAAAGCATTACGGGATCTCCGTCTTTTGTGTATAACGCTATGAAAATTATGTGAACGGCGTACATTACGCCGCCCAAAAGGGAAAGAGCGTCTCCCGTTTCTATCGTGAATTGTGAAGTCAGGCTTACAAGCCCTACTCCCGCTATACAGATGAAAGCTGAAACGATATTGTATTTATCCGGTTTTTCTTTTGTTATAAACCAAAACATGAACGGGACGAGAACACAATATATTGCTGTAAGGAAAGCGTTTTTGCCCGGTGTCGAAAATTTAAGCCCTGTTGTCTGGACGGTGTACGCCACAAAAAGGATGATCCCTAAAACAGAGCCTTGCCATAAGGTTTTTTTATTTATTTTTTTCCATTTTTTGCAAAAAATCAACGACATAAAAACAAATGCGCCGGTAAACCTTAAGGCTAAAAGCGTGAAAACAGGGACATTGTCAAGAGTCCCTTTCATTATTACAAACGAAGCGCCCCACACAAGAGTTGCGCCGAGAAGAGCGAGTTTAGGTAAAACTGTTTTAATGGTGATCAAATCCTTTTCATAGAAAAAAATCAAGGGATGATTGTAAGTAATTGAATTTAGAGAGTTTTAAGGTTCCGAAAAGACGAAAGTTTCGTTCGTGTTCAAAACGGTTTTATTTTCAGTGAACGTTTAGAATTATATCATAGTGCGGATGCAAAGTCAATACCGGGACAAAAATTACGAAAAAAATGTAATTTTGGGGTTTCAGGTGTTTACAATTGCAATAAAATATGATAAAATATTAAAATGATAGATATATAGTTAAAATATATGAAGGGATATATTATGAAAAAATATTTTACTTCTGAAAGTGTGACAGAAGGTCATCCCGATAAAGTTTGTGACAGAATATCAGATGAGATCCTTGACGAGATCCTCAGGCAGGATCCCTATGCCCGGGTCGCATGTGAGACATGCGCGACAACAGGGATGATACTTATAATGGGAGAAGTCACCACGACTGCCCGTGTGGATTATGCTAAAATTGCGAGAAAAGCCGTAAATGATATCGGTTATACAAGTGATGCTTACGGGTTTAACGGAGATACGTGTTCTGTTATGGTTGCACTGGATGAACAGTCCTCGGATATTGCTCTTGGCGTCGATAATGACGGAGCGGGAGATCAGGGGCTCATGTTTGGATATGCCTGTGATGAGACCGCTTCTCTGATGCCTATGCCGGTGTTTTTTGCGCATGAATTAGCCAAACGTCTGACTTATGTTCGAAAAGAGGGGATTTTGCCGTATTTGCGCCCTGACGGAAAGACACAGGTGACGGTGGAGTATGACAACGAAGCTCCTGTGCGTGTTGAGTCGGTGGTGGTTTCGTCGCAGCATGACGGCGATGTTCCGATGGGTATTATACGAGGTGGTATTATTGACGAAGTCATTAAAAAAGTTATTCCTGTCGAATATATTGATGAAAATACTAA
>CALWNV010000024.1 GCA_944382895.1 uncultured Clostridia bacterium
AGAATATCCCCCGTGTTTTACCGCGATATTGTATATAAGCTCCATTATCAGGGTCGTTTTACCTACACCCGCTCCGCCGAACAGACCGATTTTCCCGCCTTTGGCATATGGCGCGAGGAGATCGATTACTTTGATGCCGGTCTCAAAAAACTCAGTTTTGGGGTTAAGATCCGGAAATGAGGGAGATGGCGTATGGATATTACGCCTCGGACCTTCTATGTCGCCTTTGCCGTCTATAGGTCTTCCCAGAACATCGACGACTCTTCCTAATGTGTTTTCACCCACCGGGACAGTTATCCCGCTGCCGGTATCGGTCACTTTTGTTCCGCAGCATAGTCCTTCCGTTGCTTCAAGCGCGATCGCGCGTACGACATGCGGTTTTACATGTGATGCGACTTCCATATGGATGCCGTTTTCAGATATCAAAAGATTTTTTTGCGGGGGTTCTTTGCCCTCGAACCGGATATCAAGAACCGGACCGCTTATTTTTATGATTTTGCCGGACATTTAATATGCCCCTTTCTTAATCCGTATCATGTTTCGTCAACAGTATGCGTGATTTCGGATATTTCCTGTGTTATCGCGGCTTGCCGTACACGGTTGTAGTCGATTGTAAGTTTTTCAAGAAGTTCGTCCGCGTTGTCGGTCGCCGATTGCATCGCGTTCATTCTGGCGTAATGTTCTGAAGCGTAAGCCTGAACCATCGCTTCAAATAAAAATCCTACGAGATATTGCGGCACAAGATCACTGAAAACCTCTTCCGGAGAAGGAATATACAGTATTTCATGCTCAGGCTCCGTCTCCGGTATATTCTCGTAATCATGGATCCTGATCGGCAGGATCCTGCGTACGATCGGGTTAGGAATAGTTTTGTTATCGAACGTAGTGTATATCAGATATACCGAACGCGCTTCTCCGTTGTCGAATAAGTCAATAAGATCTATCACGAGGTTCCGCGCATTGTCAAGTGACGGGTTCTGAGAAACCCCGCTTATTTCGATATCCGGAGCCAGACCGTTTTTTTTGAAATATTCGCTTGCGGTAATCCCTATGGTTATGAGAATGACCTTTTCTCCCGTGTTCAATATCTCTGTCCGGGCAAAATCAAGAAGCTTCGCATTATGATCGCCGACCATGCCCTTATCTCCGGAGATAACGATATATGCGCGTTTTTTACCGCGCCCCAGGCTTAAATATGGGTGATCCACAGGATGTGGCGAAAGAAGGATATCTTTCATCGCTGACTGAACTCGTTCAAAATAAAAATTATTGTATTTAAGATTTTGCATGGCTTTTTTTATTCTTGCCGTAGAGACGAGCTTCATCGCGTTAGTTATTTTTCTTGTTTGTCGGACAGCGTTTATATGCCGCCGTATCTCATTAGTGTTTTGCATCGGAATATTCCTCGAAGAAGTCGGAAATTATATCCTCCAGGATTTTCCTGTCACTTTCGGTCATTTCGCCGGAAGTGTTGATTGAGTGAATAGTCCCGGAGCCTCTTACGTCTATATAGGCAAGAAGTTTTTTTCTTGCCTCGCATACTCTTTTTTTATCTATTGTGAGAAAACCGTCATTTTTATATGCGAGCAGCAGCGCGACCTGCATCCCGAGCGACAATACTTCGTCCTGATCCTGTTTGAGTATTTCCGTGAGGCGTTCGCCTCTTTTAAGCAGATCAAGGGTCTTTTTATCTATGTCGGCTCCGAATTGGGCGAAAACCGCGGTGTCGCGGTATTGCGCGAGTTCAAGCCGTAGGCTTTGCGATACATCCTTCATCGCTTTGTTTTGCGCTGAGCGGCCTACACGTGAAACCGAAAGTCCCACGTTGACGGCGGGCCTTACGCCGGAATTAAATAATTCAGTTTCCAAATATATCTGGCCGTCTGTTATGGAAATTACATTTGTGGGAATATAAGCGGAAATATCTCCTGACATCGTTTCAATGATGGGAAGCGCCGTCATGGATCCTCCGCCCATTTCGTCGGATAAGCTTGCCGCGCGTTCCAGAAGCCTGCTGTGCAGATAAAATACGTCGCCCGGATATGCTTCACGACCGGAAGGTCGGCGCAAAAGCAATGACATTGAGCGATACGCCGCGGCGTGTTTGGTCAAATCGTCGTATATTATCAAAACATCTTTACCTTGGTACATAAAAGATTCCGCTACCGCACAGGCCGCGTACGGTGTAAGATACTGCATACATGCGCTGTCGTCGGCTGTCGTTGCTACAATGACGGTGTTTTGCAAAGAGTTGGAATCTTTGAGTTTTTGCATGACACGGCGTATGGTCGACGCTTTTTGTCCTATCGCGCAGTAAACGCATAAGACATCGTCTTTCTTTTGGTTTATCATCGCCGATAACGCTAAAGTGGTTTTACCCGTTTGACGGTCCCCTATGATAAGTTCTCGTTGACCGCGACCTATCGGGATCATGCTGTCTACCGATAAAACTCCTGTCATGAGTGGTTTTGATACAGGTTTTCTCTGCATGATCGTAGGCGCAGGGCACTCGATATTGCGTCTTTCGGTGTCAGGAAGCGGCCTTCCGTCAAGAGGCCGTCCTATCGGGTCTATAACACGTCCCAGGATTTTCGGTCCGGTACAGATATCCGCTACGCGTCCGGTCCCTCGCACGACGTCGCCGGGAACTACGTTGCTTTCTTTTGAAAGCATTACCGCGCCAACGCCCTCTTCGTGGAGTTCGATCGCGATACCGTATT
This sequence comes from uncultured Clostridia bacterium, assembly GCA_944382895.1. GTDB lineage: Bacteria > Bacillota > Clostridia > Oscillospirales > UBA644 > QAKR01. The sequence continues at coordinate 2,721 of CALWNV010000024.1, forward strand.
CCTTTCCTTCAAATTCCAGAAGCTCGCCGTAGCGGCTTGATGAAAGCCCTTTTACGCTGACTATACCGTCGGCACATGAAAACGCGGTCCCGTAGTCATAAACCTCGGGATCGGTCTTATATGAAGAGAGAAGTTTTCCGATAAATTCATTGATGCCCTGCGGCGAATCGGATATGACCTCATCGATTCTATCGTGTATTTTCTGAAGCTGTGTCTTGTATGCCGCGTCGTAGATTTTTCCGTCCATATAGACGCAAAAGCCGCCTATAAGTGAGTCATCGGTTTCTACTTTGAAAGAAATAGGGTGTCCGGATATCTTTTCAAAGTTTTGCTTTATCAGTTCAGCTTCTTCTGCCGGAAAATTGCGGGAAATTTTAAGAAGAGCTTCTTTCATGATATATGTTCCTCTTTGAAAATGTTTTCGATCAAAGCCTTGTTATCGGCCTCGCTTACCTCGCGTTCAAGGATTTTTGAAGCGATTTTTATAGAAAGGTCTTTTATATCGTCTTTTACTCCGCCCATGACCGCAGAGGCATCCGCTTCCGCTTTCCTGTGCGCTTCGTCGGTGATTTTTTCCGCTTCCGTACGGGCTGTATCGGTTATACGTTTTGCCTCAGCGTTAGCTTTGGCGATTATCTCAACCATTTTTTCATTGGCGGTTTTTTCGCTTTCGGCAATCTTTTCCGCGTATTCTTTTTTAAGCGCAAGAGCTTCTTCCTCTGTTTTTTCAGCGTTTTCCATTTCGTCTGAAACGCGTTTTGTCCTGTCCCTCATAAATTTTGAGACAGGTTTATAAACAAGAAATCTCAGGATTATAAAAAGTACGAAAATGTTTATTAAATGAATTATGATGTCAAGTATATTGATTTCCATATTCAACCCTTCATCGTAAATATCATAATAAGAGCGGTAACAAACCCGTATATCGCGGTCGATTCAGTCAGGGCAAGACCAAGAATAAGTACGGAATTTATTTTCCCTGTCGCTTCGGGTTGGCGCGCTACGGCATCGACCGCCCTTCCTGTCGCAAGACCCATACCTAACCCCGCAAGAGCGGATGCAAGCATACATATTCCGGCACCGATTGCTATAAGACCCATTTTTCGTTCATCCTTTCAATATTGCAGAATAAAATTTATTATATATGATATATGATTTATTCAGTTGCTTCGTTTATAAAAGTTAATGTGAGAGTAATAAAAATAAAAGCTTGTATAACGGGATGGAAAAGGTTAAAATACAGACCGAGCACTCCGGGGATACCGACAGCGGCATTTCCCATAGCATAATATATAAGATCCATTACTATCAACCCACCAAGCATATTCCCGAAAAGACGGCACGCCATAGATACCGGAACGGCGATATCGCATATTATACGGATAGGGAAAATCACCGGAGTGGGGGAAGCAAGCCCTTTTATTCTGCCTGAAACGCCTTTCTTCCTTATCCCGTAATAGTTTATCATTACGAATGTGATAAGCGCGAGGGCAAGCGTAAGGGTTATGTCTGCGGTGGGAGCTCTGATCCCAAACAGCTCGGCGCCCGCGCACGCGAGCATTAAAACTGCTATGGAAAATATATAGGAACAGAAAACAAGCCCAGGCCCTTCCGCTTTTTCTTTTACATATTTTTCAAGGTTTTCAACTGCTATTTCCATCAGGTTCTGCAACCCTGTGGGTTTATCTTTGAAACGGGGCACCGCAAAAATCCTGAATATAAGCGCAAGTAAAAAAACTATTGCGATAATGACCCATGTTACCAGCACTGTCTGGCTTACGCTGTATCCGAACAATTCGGTCCTTTCCGCCGCGAGAGAAAGAGTAAATTCTTCGGATTCTCCTGAGCCGAATATCCATGACAAAATCTTTACGATAAAAAGCCATGAGCCGGCAATTGAAAGCACGATCGCGAGTTTTTTTCTTTTTTTCAATTTTTTTTCTGGATGTTCTTTTATTTTTTTATCGGTCAATACGGTGAGAATTATCCCCGCCGCTGCCGCTATTGCAGAGACTGCGATTAGAATGATGTCAAGTAAGTTCACTTTGCGTCATTTCCTTTGTTTGATGGTTTGGATTGTGAATTTTATTACGGATAGAATAATGACCATGCTTACAAGCGCCGTTCCAGTCCACAGTATTGAGTTCGGAATAAGAAACGCTACAGCCAACAGGAACAGGAATGGCGTAAATAAAAAAAGGAGAGCATATATGACATTGGGTTTTTGTTTTTTTGTTACCGACGATACGAATCTGTCAAGAAAATAAAAATCCGCAGCGCCGAAAATCAGACCGAGGATTATACCCGCCATAATACCTCCGAAGCAATGAAATATATAATATATATTTTTTATTAATTAGTATTATACACCTTAAAATATGTGTTGTCAATGGAAAAAATCCAAAACATTTTTGTCCAGGGGCATCTTTGAGTAATGTTTTGTACCGTAACAGCAAAAAAAACTTTCCGATGATATGGGAAAGTTTTTTTTGTTAAGGTTTTTTATAAGGTTTTTTTGTTATTTTGATATAAGCTGAATGGATGAAATCACATAAGTCTGCTCAGTACTGTTATCAAGGACATTCAGTCTCAGGGTATCTATCGCGGGAATAAGCTGGTCGCCGAAACGGTCTTTGGGTATTTCAAAATCAAACGCTACTGTCTGGTTCGGCTCAAGTGAACATTGCTCTGTACATACGACCGTTGCAGAGCCGTTGCTTAAAGACACGGTTATCCCGTCATTATAATTTTGCGTGGGATTGGTGACTAAGATTCTTATATGCGTATAGTTTGAAAGCGAACCGATATTTTTGAATTCATCCGTTCTCAGCATGAATCTTGTCATAAGTGCTTTCGAGAATGTCAGGGAAAGAGCTTTGTTTTCACCGAAATCAATTATTTCAGTAGCTGTTCCGAAATTGTTGGAGGCCACATTTTCTATCGCTTTGACTGTTTCCGGATTGTCAAGATCAAGCACTGAGATTTCGCGTTTTATCATTCGGAGGGCTATACGGTCAAAAGTCCTTGTCGTGTCTGCCGATGAGACCTCCACTCTGTATACGGCGGCTGTCTGCGGGATGGTCAGAAGATATTCATAGTATATTTCACCGTTATGGTCGGTTTTCTTTGTCGCCTCGTTCCCGTTTACTTTGACCAAAGAGCCTTGCGGTGCCGTTATTTTTATAAGGAAATTCGAGACGCCTGATTCAAATTGAGTGATGATGACATCCGGAGCGCTGTTTTCTTCTATAAGCTTTTGCGCGAGGTCTTTGTATTCGTTTATATCCGGCTTGGATATTATTCTGTCATGCTGTATACCGTTTACCGAGATCTCTGCTGTCCGTGTCGCGTCTACAGTCATGGTCGCCGTAAAAACAGCAAAGTTTTCACCGATATCCGTTCCGGTTATTTTTTCTCCGTTTATTTCGACATCAGAGTTTTTGTTTGCATATACAATAATCTTACGCGCGTCAATGTCTTCCGTTGTGGGCGCGCCTATGATATCAACAATAACGTCGTCTTGCGCGAGTATCTCGTTCGCGAGAACTTGTCTCATATGTTGTAAAAGTTCGGGATCATCGTTAAAATTACCTATATCGTAATATAACGGTCTGTAAAATGTATCCATTATTTCGTTTATGTCAACGTCAAGCCCGTATTCTTCAATTATACGTTTGTATTTATTTTCTACCATAAGAAGATATTCATAGTCCTCTGCTCCGTCACGGATACTTTCGAGTCTTATAGTCGGTACGGGGATATTACGGTTTACTATACCGTCATCTTCCGTCCCCGCGTAAATAAGATATCCGTCGCCGGCGGCGCCCGGGAAAGCAAAAGGATCGTTCCAGAAATCGCGCGGGACGTAATCTCGAATAGTGTCATCATATTTATCCATGATAGAAGTCGCCCAATACAGGAGTCCGTCCACATCATAGTCTTTTTGCATCCATATAACTATTCTTGAGGATATTGTGCGGTCCGGGATATGGTATGTCGGATACGGGTATTGCGGCGCGACACATCCGTACCACCAGAAGCTTTCACCGAGTGCCTGACGTTCACGTATCGTTTCTTCCGTGACACGGTTCCATATAGGACACCAGTCATCTACTATGCCCAAAAGACTGTCTCGCGGTTGTATGGTCACCAAATGCGTGATATCGGTATATGAGCGTATATCTTCGCAATACATCTGGACTTTTCGGTTGCTTTCTTCGTTGTCCGCAGGTTCATCAATAAGATGACCAAGATAGTAAAACGCTTTATCAGTATATCCTTTTTCTTCCAAAAGTTCGGCAAGCCTATCGTTATTTTCGCTGTGAATCAGATTCCCGTTTTCGTCAAAAGAGTGCCAATATGGTAATTTAACGGAAGAGACACGGTCGTCTTCAAAATATTTGGATGCTTTTGCGATAAAATCATCCGGACCGTTGACTGTTCCGACCGGAATATCGCCCGCACTCAGTCTGTATTTTGTAAGGAACCAATAGTAATCTTCTTTTATTTGCTGTGTATCCGCGCCTACGGCGGCGTAAATTTTATCCGTACTCCATGTTGCCAACGCAAAAGATGATTTGAATGACGGTGTTACCGGCAGTTCAAAATCCCAGACCTCTACTGATACCGGAGCTTCAAGCTCTCCGTTGTCGTAAGTTATTTTAATCGTTCCGGTATAAATACCGGCAGAGGTATCAGAGTCTGCGTGGACGGTGATCCAATACCCTTGATTTTCATTGCCGTTTACATCAGTCAAATCGGTTCCGTTGCCGATCGGGATCAGCGCATCGGGGTAAAATCCGGGTTTCAGGTCAGAATTGTATGTTTCTTCGACATTGATATATCTTTGTCTGTAAAGTTCAAATGAAAGAGTTTTGCCTTCTTCGTTTTTAAGTTCAGATATGGAAACCGAAAGGTTTTTTATATCATTTTCGCTCCGTATTGCAAATTGCATCCCTTCATATTCATTCTTTGCGAGGGAAGCGCTCAAAACTTCTTTTTCTGTCAGGGCGGGAGCCTGGTCAAGCATCAGTTTTTCCGCATTTGTCAATATATACATTTTGACATCTCCCTGCAAAAGAGGGTTGGTGATTCGCATTATTGAGCAGGCGCTGAAACTTAAAAATATAAAAAATGTCGCGAGTACCACGCAGACAGCTTTTTTCATCAGATCACATCCTTTGTAAACAGTATATATTATTTTCGGGTAAAAGTCAATAATCGGAATATATTTGTCAAAATTTTCAGAGAAAGCGTTGTTAACAAAAAGTTCAGTAATAAACCGTTGACTTTATTACGTTAAAGTGATAAAATAATACAACAATTATTATAGGAGGAAAAGTTTATGAAAAAATGGATTGCGATGTTTTTTATGATGGTTTTTTGCGTTTCCTGTTTTGCGGGATGTTCGGGGAAACAGACTCAGAGCGACTGGGATTATATTAAGGATAAAGGTGAGCTTGTTATAGGTTATACATTATATGAGCCTATGAATTATCTTGCAGATGACAATTCTTTGACAGGGTTTGATACAGACTTTGCTGTCGCCGTATGCGAAAAGCTCGGTGTAAAAGCAAAATTTGTTGAGATCAACTGGGAAACAAAAGAAGTTGAGCTTAACGCAAAAAACATAGACTGTATATGGAACGGATTTACGATAGACGATGAGAGAAAAGAAAAAGTGGATTTCTCGATTCCGTATCTTGTAAATAAACAAGTTATAGTCGTAAAAGATTCTAATGCTGAAAAATACTCAACGATAGACAAGATGGCAGGCGCCAGCATGACAGCGGAAAAAGAATCCGCTGGCCAGAAAGCAATTGAGCTTAATTCTGTTTTATCGGCAAATCCATATGTCCCGGCGGAAAAGCAAACAGATGTTCTTCTTGAGGTCAAGTCCGGGACAACGGAAATAGGTGTTATTGATTATATCATGGCTCTTGCGTCAACAGGAGAAGGGACCGATTATGCCGATATTGTGATTCTTGATAGTATCGAACTCACTCCGGAAGAATATGCGATAGGGTTCAGGAAAGGCAGTACGGAAACACTTGAGAAAATCAACTCTGCCATTCTTGCTTTAGCTGAAGACGGTTCTCTTGAGAAAATCGCGGCAAAGTATGATCTTGTCGATAAACTTGCGGAGGGTCTCGTAAAATAATGTCGTTTATTTCCATAACGCTTAGTCTTTTATCAGGTTTTTGCTCTACCGTGTATATTTTCCTTCTCACTCTTGTTATGGCGTTGCCTCTTGGGCTTATTATTTCGTTTGGCTCTATTTCCGGATTCAAGCCTTTGCGATGGTTGGTTCGCATGATTGTGTGGGCAATACGCGGTACTCCGCTCATGCTTCAGCTGATAATAGTTTTTTATGCTCCCGGTCTTTTGTTCGGTCTTCCTATGCAGTCACGTATTTTAGCGGTATTAATTGCTTTTGTAATCAATTATGCTGCCTATTTTTCCGAAATATACAGGGGAGGCATAGAAAGTGTGAATAAAGGTCAATATGAGGCAGGACAAGTATTAGGTATGACAAAGACACAGGTGTTTTTTAAAGTAGTTTTACTCCAGATAGTTAAAAGGATTCTTCCGGCTATGTCAAACGAGGTAATAACCCTTGTAAAAGATACTTCTTTAGCAAGGGTGATACTTGTTCCGGAATTAATACACTCTGCAAATGTGTATGTATCCAAGGGGTTGATATGGCCGCTGTTTTATTCAGGTGTGTTTTATTTGGTTTTTTGCGGAATACTCACTCTTCTGTTCGGCTGTGCCGAAAAAAAACTCAGCTATTTTAGGATATGACATTTATATGGGATTTTGCCGGAAAGAAAAATATCCTGTTTGTCTGTGTCGGAAGTTTGTATAAGAATATGATCTGGTTTGGAGAATAGAATGTCTGTACTTAAAGTTGAAAACATAAAAAAGCGGTACGGGAAAACCGATGTTCTTAAAGGCATAAGTTTTTCTATTGAGCGCGGCGACGTGATTTCCATAATCGGCTCTTCGGGCAGTGGAAAGACGACGTTGTTACGTTGTATAAATTTTTTGGAGACCGCAGAAAGCGGTAAGATATACGTTAATGATGATCTTATTTTCGATGCCGAGAACCCCTGTAAGCTCACTCCTGCGCAAAAGAGGATGAGGCAATTGTCTTTCGGGCTTGTTTTTCAATCGTTTAATCTTTTCCCGCAGTATAATGTTTTGGAAAATGTTACTCTTGCCCAGCGTATTATGGCAAAATCTTTGCCGGACTACTCTTTACATAAAAAAGATATTCTTGCCGATATAAATGAGCGTGCGGTCGCTCTTATTTCCCGTGTGGGGCTTTCTGATAAAATTGTAAGTTACCCGTGGCAGCTTTCAGGAGGCCAGCAGCAGCGCGTCGCGATAGCGCGAGCTCTTGCGCTTAATCCACAGATATTGTGTTTTGATGAGCCTACTTCGGCGCTTGACCCTGAGCTTACCGGTGAAGTCCTCCGTGTCATACGTGACCTTGCGGCTGAAAATATTACGATGATTATCGTTACGCATGAAATGAAATTTGCTGAGGATGTTTCGAGCCGGGTTATATTTATGGATGAAGGCGTTATTGCGGAAGAAGGTCCGCCCGGGCTGGTCTTTTCAAATCCTTCCACGGAAAGACTTCGCGCGTTCCTTAATGTGTTTGATTGATTTTTATATAAGACAACGCCAAAACCATGATAGTTCCGGCGTTGTCTTTTTTTTTCCTGTGTTCAGACTTTATTTACCCTTATGAGTTTTTCGAGAAGTTTTTTTCCGTTGAACGGAATGAGAGGATACAGATACGAAAACCCGCTTATGGTTTTATTCAGTATGAGATAAAGAAAGCTTATTATTATTCCCGCGATAAAGCCCCAGATATTGAATAGAGCCGTTAGTATCAGGCCTATCATACGCATGAATTTCAACGCGTATGTCAGTTCGTATGTCGGGAGACTGAAATTGGCTATCGCTACAAACGCCATGTACAAAAGACAGTCCGGGGAAAACCAGCCGGACGTTACGGCGTAATCTCCCAAGATTATACCGCCTATAATGCTGAGGGTTGTCGTCATCATAGACGGAGTATTGAGCGCGGCGAGACGAAGTACATCTATGGCTGCTTCAAGTAATAAAAGTTGAAAAATGACCGGTATGTTCGCTTCCTCTGAAAGCTTTATGAAATCGAACCACGAAGGGATCCATTCGGGGTTTTGTATCAGAAGAAGCCATATAGGAGTGATGATTGTTGTAAGAATAACTATCAGATATCGGGTGATCCTCAGATATGTGCCCGTGATCGGCGGAAAGTAATAGTCGTTTGCTTCTTCCATCATGTCAAAAAAAGTCGTGGGCAGTATCATGGCTGATGGCGCGTTGTCGACCATTATGATCACATCACCTTCGAGGAGTTGCGCGGTTGCCGTGTCCACGCGTTCGGAATACCTGAATTTCGGAAACGGGTTTATCCAGTTTTTTTTCATCAGGATATCCGCGAGGGACTGTTGATTCATTGTAAGCGATGTTGTTTTAATTGTACTTAATTTGTCCGACAGCCTCTTTACAAGTTTGGAGTCAGCTTTCCCTTCAATATAGCATAGGGCGACATCCGTTTTGGATTGAGAGCCTATTTCAAAATGTGTTATGCAAAAATCCGGAGTGCGTATGCGACGGCGTAAAAGCGCAGCGTTCAACGCTAAAGTCTCGGTAAACCCGTCTTTTGAGCCTCGCATCGCTTTTTCTTTTTCAGGCTCGGCGGTGAGTCTTTGAGGATATGTTCTTATATCCACCTCAATTGCTTTATTGAACCCTTCTACGAATATTGCCACGCGTCCGGAAAGGATTCCGGTTATGATTTTTTCCTCATCGTCCTGAAGCCCTACGTCACAGAAGGGGACGCATTTTGCCGAAAATGTTTCAGGTGAAGTCATAATGCTTTTATCAATGTTCTTGAAAGATTCAAAAAGTCTCGCTATCGAGTCGTCCTTTACGAATCCGTCTATAAAAAACATACAGGCCGGCTTGTCGCATATCATAAAGTCTCTGTGTACGATGTCGAAGTTTTTGTCTACGTTCAACCTTTTTTTCATATATGAAAAGTTTTTTGCCATCGAAGTATTGACAGGCATAATATCACCTCAGAAAAATTATTGCTTTGTTATATCAAAATTATTCAATCATCTATTGACAAATTGAAAAAATCATGTATAATAAAGCTGTCCAGAGGAATTTATAAATTTAATGGAGGTTGAGTTGAATGTGCGGTAAAAAATTTTATATCTGCCGTCATTGCGGCAACATCATAGGTATGATCAAAAATTCCGGTGTCCCGGTAGTTTGCTGCGGAGAAAAAATGCAGGAACTTGTGGCAAATTCCGTCGATGCCGCGGTAGAAAAACATGTGCCTGTCGCAACTTATAAATGCAATAAAGTTACGGTCCAGATAGGCGAGGTCGAGCACCCTATGACAGAAGAACATCTTATAGAATGGGTATATCTCCATACGGAGCAGGGCGGTCAGAGAAAATGTCTTAAAGCCGGAGACGCCCCTTCGGTGGAATTCGCGCTTGTGAAAGGTGATAAACCCGTTGCCGTTTATGCGTATTGTAATCTTCACGGTCTATGGGTAAAGGAATTTTAATGTTCTATAAGTGAAATCGCGTAATGGTATTCTGTTCATTTTTATTTAATTTGTTTTAAGAAGAGACGGCATGCATAGTATTTGACTATGCATGCCGTTCTGTTTTACAAGGCGGTTGATAGTATTTATCATGAAGTTTTGATATTTTTTTAATTATACTTGACAAAACGGCAAAATTAGTGTATTATATTAACAGATATTTAATGAAATATTTTTTCATTAAATGTTGCTTTTATTTTTTCATTTTACTCCTTGTCTTGAGACCGCCTTTGATGGGGCGGTCACTTTTTTACAAAAGGAATCAAAATAATTGTTATGATATACGGGATTATACGGTCTTGTGTGAATGACGTAAAGATTATAAAGAGAGGATTAAAATATTCTTATTATATTTTGAAAAAGTATTGACTGTTTTGTTAAAACGCAGTATAATCATACTGATATGTAAATATTGGGTTTTCGGACTCAGAAAATTTTTTCTCTTTTATAATAAACGGTTTATATATTGATACAAGGTCGATATGAAACGCAGAGAGGATGTTCGGTAGAAATCATATCATACATGATATTTTTCAGATATGAGCGTAAACTGCCCAACATGGGTACATAAATTATATTTTTATCAAGGGGGAAAATAAATGAAAAGAATAGAAGGAGCCGGGCTTCTTTTGGTGACGAGTATACTGATGACTGTTGTAAGCAGTTTTATTATTCTTATAGGGATTATTCCCGTATTTACTGCATTTTTTTATATAATGCGGGATATACCGGAGCCTTTCGGTATTTTTCTTGATCCACAATTTATATCAGGCATATTATTTCTTTTATGCGGTGCCGCGCAACTTTCGGCGGGAATCATCGGCATCGTGAATTCCCGTAGGCCGGGGAAGGCGGAGGTGTGTTTAATTACGGGGGTCATTGTTATCGCTTTGTTTATTATAGAAAATCTCGTATCATCTTTTTACGGCGCCGGGATTTATATAAACATCATAAAAATGTTAGTCGGAGTCGTGTTGCCCGCGCTATATATCATAGGGTCATGTATTGAAAAAAAAGAAGTGGTTGATATCCGATATAAAACAGTGGCAAAAAAAATAAAAGGCTCTGGGTTGCTCAAGGTAACAAGTATTATATTGATAATAGGTGGTTCGATAAATATACTTATTACTTCTAGTATATCTTATACATTTACCTTTCGTTTTCCGTATTTTATTGATCAGTCGTATTTTCTGCCGTTTATGATTATAATAATTCCATTTGTGTTTGGTGCCGTACAGCTTGCGGCAGGTATTTTAGGTCTGAGCAACAGTAAAAAGCCGGGCAGATCCGTTCCCTGTATCGTAATGGGTATTATCGTGATTTTATTAACAGTTGTTGTTAATGTTGTATTTATGGTCTTCGTCTCGCATAACATTATTAACTTTTTCTTGGGTCTGCCTCTACCCGTGCTGTATCTGATCGGAGCGACAGTTTACAAAAATGAGGTTGAGGTCGAAGTATTCTGGTGATAATACAGTGCCCCGTTTTATAACACGCAAATGTTTGTTATGTTATTTCTGTTTTTGTAATAATAGAAAAGTCCGGAGTCGATTTATGCTCCGGGCTTTGTTTATCAAAAAAATGAAAAACACATGTTGTGGCAAAGGGGGACACATTTGCTATAATTATAACTAAATAATGAGAGCTGAAAATAAATACGGTTGAGAGTTATAATATCATTATTGATTATGTTGAATGAAATGGAGTGTAGATCCGGGATCATGATAGGCTAATTGATAATTTATGAATTTTTGTTTGTTTATACTTAATCGTGATCGAGAGTCGGTATGTAATATATTCCTAAAGTAAAAAGCTCTTGTAAGGGTATGGGAATCATTCCAGAAAAAATCCAATATGGATTTATTGTCTGTGGTCATGAATCCGTTATTCTATCGCTGTCAATGACATTAATTGAATATGAGCGGGATTTGTGTTTCATTTGTTTTTTGCGGAAAGTAGATTGCTGTATCATAATTTTATTGTTAACATAATTCTGACATACTTTTTATCGTACAGAAAAATATGACCTCTAAAAAATATACTTTAGAAGCCATATAAACATCAGGTAATATATTGTGAAAATATAATTTATGATATTATTGAATAGGTAAAATAATGACTTGACCAACAAATATTGAATTTGGGTCTGTGATGCCGTTTAGGGAGAGGATAATATTTTTATTTGCCTGATAGTTAAGTTCATGCTCATCGCAAATTTTTGACAATGAATCTCCTGCCATAACCGTATATGCAACAAATCTTACGGTCTTATCCTCGTCATTTTCAGCGGAAGATGCGACCAACTCTTTTAATTGTTTCAGGATATTTTCTTGATTATCAATGGCAATTTCATTATTCTCTATACGTTTAATAAGTTCTTCGGCCGTTGTCGTTCCGGAAGTGTCAAGAATTCCATTGACAAGTTGTCGTTGCAAATCATCAATATTTGCTTTTTGCTCACTGATGGTTTTTTCCTGTTCATTTAATTTATTCGAAATAGTTTCCTGTAACTTCAACTGTTCGTTGTATTTGTTGTTCATATTGACAGCAAAAATACCAAGAGCAACAGTTAGTACGCAGAAAAGAGACAGTAAAACAGTCATTACCTTACTCGGATATGCTTTTGTGATTTTCGGAGAGGCTGATTTTTTTTGCTCAATCTTTATAGGTATTCCAACATCGTCGTACACATAATATCCTTTGAGTTTTTCAGTCTTGCCATTTTTCCATTGGAAGAAACCTCTAATGTTTTGAACAGGATCAATAACATACGCTACTTGGAAAGGCATATTGAAAAAGTTATCCTGTATGAACAAATCGTAGTTTGAAAGAAAAATACCGTAGTTAGGATGCGTATGTTGCCAACCAATAATTCTTTTGCTGGGATATAATAAATCGTGTTGCTTGTGTATATAGTCCCAGGTTTCGTGTGTAAATGTTAAAGTAGATACTGTTGCATCAGTATATTTTGCTTCTATGTAATCGGATATAACAACGTGTATTTTTCCGAGTTGTTCGCAGTAATCTCCGATCAATATCGTACCGAGTTCTTTTGATGTGTTCGATAACGCATACTTTTCAAGAGCTTTGTATACATTCTGTTTGATATAGACCTTTATATCATCCGGCTCAATTTCTCCAAAGGAAAGAAAGTTGAGAGGGAGTATAACATCTTTTGTTTCACTGTCTTTTTCTCCGGTTGTGATTTCTATATCGAATTCATTCTCCATTATTATTCCTCCAGTAATTATTATGCCCTTATAAAATACAACATCCAAATTATTGAAATTATTAAATCGGTTTATCTAGCCAGAATGATTATGATAATCATGAAGTCGCACCAACCTATAAAAAATAATATAAGCGCGAGGATACTCACTCCGCTATGTTTTTGTATAAATTGTGTTCGTAACGGTTCATTCATCGTTTTTGCTTTATTGGCATTCTTTTCTAACTTCTTCATATAGATGTAGTTTGCGAAAATTCCAAAAATAATATAACTGATAAATAGTAATAACGGGGCGATTGTTGGGACAAAAAAAGTAAGTAAGCTAGTTATACCAACGAATGCAAAAGCATATCCATACATTTTGCGATATAAACACCAATACATCGAAAAAAGGAAAGCTGGCCAATTCCATGAAGCTTTCGTGTTTTGTGTTTTCATCTCTTGGAATTTAGGGATGTAATACTCTTGTTTTTTACCAACTAAAATGATTACATCTTCATCAATTGCGGAGAATGTTTGCGAATAATGGTTTTGCTGCCCGTAGGTATTGTTCTGATATGTAGTTTGATGGTTAGAGTTTTGTTGCGTATATACGTTAGAGTTAGTATTAGAAGGATTATTCTGTATATCTGCAGGAATGGAAGATGTTTTTTTAAGTGAGTTTCCGCACTTGCCACAAAAAGCCGAATCGGGCAAATTTTGTGCGCCGCACTGTGTGCATAATATGTAGGATGACAAAGGTAACTCTTCATAAGATGTTTTTGTCGTTGTAACTGTGGTAGAATTGTCGTCCGGGCTTTTTATTGTACCCATACAACCAAAAGTAGTGCACCCTTGATTTTCTATCCAACAGGCTTTATGGTGTGGCATATCGCAGCTGCTGCATATAACTATGTCATCGCCTTCTTGAAATTCTGTTTTGCAAAACGGACATGTTTTTCCAATATAGTTATTCATAATTATCACCGCTCTTTTCTGTTGTCGAGGATACAGTATTTTCATTTTTCAAGTTTTGGGTATGGTTAATATTATCGGATTGATTTTCTTTTTTATCTGTGGCAGCGCTTTTTGTGTCAACAGAGTTATCCGGCTGCTGATCTTCAGTAGTTGTATCAGAAGGGTTTTTCAGTTGCTCGGTAAGCTCTGAAATTTTTGATTGTAAAGTGCTGATCTGAGTTTGCATATTATTGAGAGATTGTTTTACGTTTGTTTCAAGAGTTTCTTGTTGTTTTTGCAGATTATTGATTTTCCTGCTTTGACTAATATTCGAAAATGTTAGAATAATAACACAAACGAGAAGGACGGCTATAATAGTATTTTTTAGGTTCAGCCATGAAAAGCCCGGCTCGCTGTTTTCCTGTTTTGAATTGACATCATTTTCTATTTTCGCGCCCATCTTATCAAACTTATAGAAACCTTTACATCTTTCAATCTTTCCGTTTATCCAAAAATAAAAACCCTCGATGTTTTGTACAGGATCTACAACATACGCGATTTGGTAATCCTCTTTGAAAAAATTCTCTTGGATAAATTTGTCATATTCAGAAAGGAAAATACCAAAATTAGGATGCGTGTGAATCCATCCCACAATTTTTTGTCCGTGAAATTTTTTATTTATTTCTTTGTGTATATATTCCCATGTTTCATGAGTGAATTTCATTGTTGTCGGTGTCGCTTTATAATATTTCGCTTCAACAAACCCTGTTATAATAATGTTTGTTTTCCCAAATTCTTCGATAACATTTCCAATAAGCACCCCTCCGCTTTCATTAGAGGTCTTGTTTTTTGTGAATTTACGAACCTCTTTGTAAATAGGTTGAAAAATATAAATGTTTTTATCTTCTTCAACTCTATCGCCCATAAGGAGTATGTTCTGCGGAAGGGCATTTTCAATAGTGGATATGTTATTCACATTCTTTTTTGAGTTTTTTTTCTTCGCCATATTATTCACTCCAGAATATCGATATCAAACTCTGTTCTTTCGCTCGGATCGTATTTTAAATTCAAGTTTCTTCTTTTTTGAAATACCAATAAAATGATTAAAACGATATTTACGGACACAGAAACACAAAAAGCGATGAGAAGTATAGTGACAGCAAACGGACTCTTTAATGTTTCCTCTTGATTATTATCAGTGTCCGCATTGTTATTATTATCAAAAGGTTTAGCTGTTTCTTCGTCTTTTATTTCCATAACCACTCTTTCGGATACATTTCCGTTTTCGTCAAGCTTTATACCCAGTGACTTAAGAAAGTCACTGGCTACTGTCATCGGTATAGCAAGTCCAATACCTTCACTATCTGATATTTTCATGGTATTAATACCTATTACGTTCCCTTCTTTATTAAGAAGAGGACCGCCGCTGTTACCTTCATTAATAGCGGCATCCGTCTGTAGATATTTATATTCCCCGATTTCTCTTTCTTTTGCAGATATAACACCTTTTGTAAGTGTATATGCCATGCTTTTGGGCGCGCCAATAGCGTACACGTCATCACCGACACTCAATTCTCTGTAATCAGCAATTGTCAAGGGTGTAAATTTCGCATTTTGAACACCTAAAACTGCGATATCCCTATCTTGATCGCATCCGATTACATATGCGGTATAAGTTTCACCCGCATATGTGGTTAATATAATGTTGTCGATATCATTTATTACGTGAGCATTTGTAACAATACAATTTTCGCCGATAGCAAAACCGCTGCCGAGCGAGATTCCGGATGTTACAACAAATACAGAGTTATACTTTTCTTCCGCCGCAAATTCAATAGCAAAAGCAGCAAGAGGAATGGCGAATAATACCGCCACAGCACACACTAATGAGAGTAATATTTTCAGCAGTTTCACGATATTATTCGCCTCCTGATATCATCAATTATTTTGTATTGAATACAAGTACAGAGTTTCCGATTGCGATCGCGTCACCATGGCGAAGGATGTGCCTCGCAGTTCTTCTCCCGTTAACAACTGTTCCCATAGGAGTTCCGCAGTCATATAATACATATTTGCTTCCTTCAAGTTTAATATAACAATGATGCGGTCCAACAAGTTTATCTTTGAACAGTACAATGGTGTTTTTGCCATTATTACCGATACTTGTTGTTCCTGCGAACACAAGATATTCTTTGCCTTCAAATTCGCCGCGGATAACTTTGAGCCAAGCTTGTTTTGCGAACTGTTCAAGTAATCCTACGCCGAGTCCGATAAGTAGCCCCATAATTATAATGGCAACTGCTCTTGCTGTAACATCATTAGGAATAATGTCAAACACATAGTTAAAGAGAAAACCACCAACAAACCCGCCGCTTAAGCCACCGATAGCACAGAAAAGCATCCTCTTTTTTTCTGGTTTAATCAAGCCTACGGCTACACCGATACCAAGACCCATTATCGCCCATCCAAGACCACGAACAAACGCTGCTGTAATGTCAGCAGGATCATCGGTAAGCATTTCGGTATACATCCATTGTGCCAAATATCCACTGATAGAACCTAAAACAAGCGAAATACCGGCTCCTATGCCTGCATACTTGAATGCTTTTCCTATTGAACCATAGAAAATACCTTCACCTAAGCCAAGGAACAGACCTATAAATAATGCAATAACAGCGGACCAGATAGCAGTATATATACGAGTTACTATATTTAATGCGTCTATAAACTCGTCATAATCTTCATAGTGATTGACATACGCATCATAAAGTGCTTCGTTAGCATTCTTTTTATAGTCAATATAGTCATCTATGTAAGCTTCTGTCGTCGGGGACACATCTTCGCTTCTAATCCAAGCAGCGAAAGCATTCTCGTTCTCTGGATCTATATCGTTTTGGAAACACCATTTTCTAAACTCTGCGTCGATTTTGTTGACAACATCATTAGCTTTTGTTGAATACTCATAATATTCTACGAGTTCGGAATGTCCGGAAATATTAGCTGCAGCTACTTCTCCGGTCAAAGTGTCATCGGTAAGTTCAGATACGCCAAATCCGACAAACGCACCAATGAATGCCCAAAGTAAACCTTTTACAAGAATAGTTTTAAAGTTGATTTTTCTGCCCTTGACTGTTCCTCCATGTGCGACAGTCTGCATACGTTGTGCGGAGGGAACGAATTCGATACCAGCCAGTTCTTCGGCTGTAATTTCAAAGTCATTGCCGTCAGATTTTTCTATAAAGGTATCGGGGGCTGGAATATTTTCGGTTTGGGCGGCGGTTGCAGTATCAGCAACGCTATCTGTATTAACACTATTTTCCGCTACGGGTTCCTCGACAATGATTTTATCATCATCATCAAATAAATCAATTTCAACTGTATCTTTTGCAGAGGCATAATCAGCAATATATAATTCTACATTGCCTACGGGAAAAAGATGTTTGTTTTCCATTGCCCACTGCGCAGCCTCTGCGGAAAGCGGGCTGTATGAATTCCACGATTTATACTGGATCATATTCCCAATATTGATGATAATGTCACTTAGTGATTCGCCCGCACCCCAGATATCGCCGATACAAATCTGTCCATCTCTGAAGTTCGGATGCCAGATGGGGGTGAGTATTTTACAAATTGGCTTATATCTCGGATAGTCGGAATGAAGTATGATTTCCACTTCATGCCGGGCAAGCGTTTCAATCCTTCCGTCCGGCAGAAGATAAATACCATTGACAAAGTATGT
This sequence comes from uncultured Clostridia bacterium, assembly GCA_944382895.1. Taxonomy (GTDB): domain Bacteria; phylum Bacillota; class Clostridia; order Oscillospirales; family UBA644; genus QAKR01. Next base: position 20,307 of record CALWNV010000024.1, read on the forward strand.
GATATGGTATTTTTCTGGCGGTTCTTCACCGATTGGTGTGACAAAAATATTTGGATGACCTGTAAAATCTTTTTTAATTTGTTCCCAATCAGAAGCAATTCGCTTCATTCTTGCCGTCATCCTTATCCTCCCTCCTTAATCCTTCAAATACTTCCGGTTCATCACCGGTGAATTCATAGTATATTGTATTCATCCCAATACGACCTGCGACAATATGCATTAAAGGAATCCCGATTTCAAATAATGTTTTGTCGATGAATCCCTCAGTGCCATTCACAGCGTGGAAACTATCGAAAGACATTTGTTTCCCGCATTTAGGACATGTAAGCATTTCTCCCCTGAGCTTATGAACAGGAATGTATAGGTCTTTGCATTCACCGCAAGAGCATTTCCCTATTGTGGCAATATCTCTATCAAAGTCCACACATGCCTTTTCGCCCAAGTCTGTTCGAACAAGATTAAGTAATTCAGAAAGAGTCATTGTTCTGACAGACCAATTCTTTTCAACAATATGTTCATAGATGTCGTGGCTCATACAATCAGGTTTTTCCTGATACTCAACCACATATGAGTCGTGGGTCAGACCATTAAACACATATCCCTTACCTGCAAGTGTCGGAAGGTTTCTATCGCTATGTAGCAGTTTCAAAAGTTCTTGCACCTGAATACCTGCGATAATGGCAGATGAAGTAGG
>CALWNV010000025.1 GCA_944382895.1 uncultured Clostridia bacterium
AATCATCCTGCACATAAGTGCTAGCCTTTGTGTGCGCCGTGTCGCAGATGCGTACGGATAACAGGTATATAACATGAGCACATTTTTCTGCGTACCGTCATCCAAAACATACTCGTACTCGTCTTCATTAAAAATTACAATATCATATACCTCGTATTCATATTCTCCGTATATCGTATCAAGATATACTCTCGTACCGACAGGTATATTCTCAAGCTCACGAAACTCCTGCTTCACATGCCCCGAGATAACGGTTTTACCGCCAAGGCCCGGATATGAGGAATTATAGCTGAACCCCGCGGCACCCATCATCAAATCATAAGAGTCTCCTGCATTGACCTTTACGTTATTGATACGCTCCGTGCCCTCAACCGTAAGCCGTGCCCACTCCTGACCGTATGCGATAAGGGGGAAACCCTCAGGACTGCCAAAATTCTGCTCAACATTCTGTTGTTTTATCTTTTCAAGATATACTTCATCAGGCAATACATACTCGACTTTAAGAGAAGATGTAAGTAACCCGTATACAGGAGAAGACGCTATGACATTATTAAAAAGCCACAGCGTCAACAGTATTATTGCTGTAAAAACAAGCACAAAAGGAACTATTAGGAAAAACACTTTAAGTGCGATCGAAGGTTCTTCCCTTTTTTTTCTATTCATCATTTTTTATTTGCAAATAACTCTTCTCTTCGCGTATACAAACATTACCGCAGAAGCGACAACTAAAACTCCGACAGCAACAAGTATATAGTTTGCACTGTTGTCTGCAACTGAAGAAGAGGTGTCTTTAATCAAGTCTCCGTCATAAGTACCGAGAATCTGACCTGTCTTTTCGAGAATAAAGATAACTTTAATATCGTTTTCATGCGCCATCGCAGAAGAACCAGCACCTGCTGTAGCGGCCTGATATTCTACTCTGATACCGAGTATCGCACAGATCTCATTCATTGCATTAACAACAACGTCTCTCTCTTCGTCAGTGTATTTTACTTCACCGTCAGCCCCCACATAAGAGGGACCTTTATCTTCGGTAACAACCGCATTTACACCCTTGATTATTTCAATAATCTGAGCGGCTTGATCCTCAGTGATTTCAACCTGTTCAAGCATCTTTACGGCAGTGCCCTCAACATAGTGGAACAGAGGAGACTTCTCAGCCTCGGCAAGAATGTCATTTTTCGTAGCAGCAAAAGAAGCTCCGACAAAAACGAAGCTCATAAGCAACGCTACAGTAACCATAGAAACAACAATCTTTTTCATCATAATGTACCTTCCTTTTATGAATTACATAATTGTTTCGATAATTATATTTATATCATTATATACTATTTTTTTCTTTTTGTCAAGCAGTTTATTGTTTTTTTTTAAGGACTTGAAACATCTTATAAAAAATGGTATAATACACTTATTGTTTCTAATCATTATTTAGAAACATTTTAAAAACTGAATTTATTATGTAGAAAACATGTGTATACCGTAACTTTTATAATGATTTACTGAAAACACAAAGACCGCGGCTATGTAAAAATACAGAACCGCAGAATTACTTAAACCAGAAAATTTATTAAAATATTGACAAATCTCAAAGCATATCCTTTATTTTTTCAAGTGCATTTTTTTCAAGCCTCGATACCTGCGCCTGAGATATTTCGATTTCTCTGGCAACTTCGACTTGGGTTTTCCCTTTGAAAAATCTCAATGATAGGATATGTCTCTCCCTGTCGGAAAGTTGCCTGATAGCCTGTTTAAGACTCATTTCTTCCAGCCAGTCAGAACCAGGGTCTCTTTTATCACTGATCTGATCCATAATATAAACACTGTCACTATCATCGTTATACGCAGATTCAAACAAGGAAACAGGCGCAGCGATAGCTTCCAGTGCAAGCACTATATTTTTTCTTTCAATCCCCATTTTTTTTGCTATTTCTTCAGGTGTAGGATCCCTCTGGAGCTCAGAAGTCAATTCTTCTTTCACCGAAAGAGCTTTATAAGCTATATCCCTTACGGACCTGCTGACACGTATCGAATTATTGTCCCTGAGATATCTGCGTATCTCGCCTATAATCATAGGGACGGCATATGTTGAAAATCTGACATCAAGCTCTACATTAAAATTATCTATTGATTTTATAAGACCTACACAACCTACCTGAAAAAGATCATCTGCTGTCTCCCCTCGTCCGACAAATCTCTGAACCACACTCAAAACGAGCTTGAGGTTGCCGTTTATGACTTTATTCCTGGCGTTTTTATCCCCTTGTTTAACAAGTTTGAGAAGTTTTATATTTTCATCGTTATCAAGAACTTTCAACTCAGATGTGCTTATCCCGCATATTTCAACCCTGTTATTCATTTTAACCGCCTTTCCGCAGAAAGATATCTTTTTCGGAAAATTGTTCCGCGGTTAAAATTATTGCCGATAAGACATTTTATATTCAGCCATAATTTGGGAGGGAAAATGAAACAAATAACTTTTTTGACCGGAAGAAACAGTGATTGCCTTTCATACGAGATCCTTAACAGAATAAAAAATTTAGCCCAGAATAAAAAACATGTAATTTTGATTGTTCCCGCACAGTATACGCTGACTGCCGAAAACATTTATGCTGAAAAGCTGGGCGAAACACTTCTGGCAAAAATAAAGATAACAACTCTGCCTCGTATGGCAAAAAAGTTCTTTGATCAAAACGGTTCAAATCTAAAATTTATTGGAAAAGCGGGAAAAACATCGCTTATAACAAAGGCATGTACGGAAGCAAACCATCTCTTAAACAGCTTTAAAGACTGCCGGCATATAAATTTTATAGAAGAACTTTCGGAAACAATAAGCGATCTTAAAAATTTTAAGATTTCCCCGGAAGTTTTTGCAGAAGCGGTCAAAGAAAACCCGCGTTTATCAGAAATATCGCTTATATATTCCGCATATGATGCCCTTATGGGCGCATCGTTTGCAGACAATGACGACTTATTACCTTTATTTTCGGAAATGATCGCCGAATCCAATCTTTATACAGACACTTTTGTTTTTGCGGATTATTTCAAATATATGTCAATAGCTGAAGCCTCCGTTTTTCAATCACTTTGTCTTGGAGGAGCGGAGCTGACAATAGCTCTGGAAATCCCGGATATTACTGACCGAGACGACATATTTTCGCCACCAAGAAGAATATATAATATTTTCCGCAGCTTTGCATCGGACCACGGAATAAACACCGATATATCCATATGCGAAACATCCACAATAAAAAATCCCACCTCATTTTCATTTATTGCACAAAATCTTTATGCGGATACAATAAAAACATGTGACGATCACAACGGAATATGCCTTTATCGTGCGACAGACCCTGAAGACGAGATTGATTTCATTGCATGTGAAATTTCTCGACTTGTCAGAGACGAAGGTTTTAGATATGAAGACTTTGCTGTCATTACCAGAAAACCGGAAACATACGCATCCGTGTTTGACGCGGTTTTTTCACAATATGATATTCCTGTTTTCAGACATAAAAAAGGAGATGTGACTCAAAAACCCGCTTCACGATTCCTGCATCTTCTTTTTTCCGCAATTACAGACGGATATTCTACGGAAACGATTCTTGACCTTCTGCACTGCGGCTTTTTTGACATTGACGACGCAAAAGCAGCCGCTTTTGAAAAATACGTAAATGTATGGGGCATACGTTACGGAGACTTTGAAAAACCTTTTACAAGAAATATAAACGGTCTCAAAGCGAAAGAAGATATGAGCGATGCCGACAAAGAAGCTTTAGAATACGCAGAAGAAACTCGAAAAAAAATACTCGCTCTTACGGAGGAGTTTAAAAACGAGACAGAAAACGCAACCGCTGAAAAAATATCTCTGTGTATTTACAATATTTTTCAGAAAACCGAAATGCAAAAACATCTTGAAAAAATCGGAGAAAATTACAAGCGCTGCGGCGAAGAGACGCTTTATTCCGAAAACACGCAGACATACAATATACTTATTTCTGTAATTGATGAGATTTCTTCCGTTTACGGAGGAGAGTATATATCTGCTTCTGAATACGGTGATATTCTGGATCTCGCGCTTGATTCAGAGGAAATAAGTATAATCCCGACATCTATTGATGAAGTTTTGTCCGGAGACGCAGCCTCCGCGCCGCTTACGACCCGAAAATGTGTATTCATATATGGACTGTGTGACGGAATGTTCCCGGCAGATATAAATGACCGGGCTTTACTCTCTTATGCAGACAAGGAACTACTTAACGAAAAAGGGATACACGCCGGACTTTCGGCAGATGATGAAATATTATATGAAGAATTTCTCGCCTACTCCGCGATTACATGCGCGACAGAAAAGCTTTATTTAAGCTATCCCAATATATTTAACGGCGAAAAAAAACCCTCTTCCGCTTTTACTCAAATTAAAAAAATGTTTCCGAAACTTATGATACTGACAACTCCGAATAAAGAAATAAACGGTGCTGCAGATATGCGTATACAAAAATTACGTCCCGCTTTTGGTTTCTATACAAGAATGAATGCGTCAAATATGAAAAATGTTTTTGAAAACACGGTTTTTGAAAAATTCTTATCTAAGGCCGAAAAACAAGAACATTTACTTTCCCCGGAAACAGCCGCAAAACTATTTGGGACAAAAATGAACATAACACCTTCCCGTTCAGAAACATATTTCAGTTGTCCATACTCATATTTTCTCAAATACGGTCTGCGTATCACGGAAGACACTCTCGCAAAATTTAACCCTCTCAATACCGGAACATTTCTTCATGACCTTCTCGAAAATATAATAGGCAAGCCGGGGTGGCTTGAACAAAATGAAGACGAAATAAAAAGAGAAGCTATACAACATACCCAAAAGTTTTTCAAAAACATATTCGGAGAAGAATCCCTTCCGGCAAGCCTTGAAAACTACGCGCGGATACTTCTTAACAAAATATTACGACTGATAAATATTTTCAGGAGAGAATTCATGCAGTCTTGTTTTAAGCCAGTAGGATTTGAGTTTGAAATCTCCGATAAAGGAGATATCCAGCCTGTTTGTATCGAGATCTCAGGCGGAGAAATCATTATAGGAGGCAAGGTGGACAGAATTGACGCATACATATCAAACGACAAAACATATCTCCGTATAATCGATTATAAAAGCAGTGATAAAAAACTTTGTTTCTCCGACATATATTCCGGTACCAATATACAGCTTCTATGCTATTTGTATGCGCTCAGAGAGAACGGGACTGTCAAATTTACAAACCCTCTGCCTGCCGGAGTCGAGTATATCAATATAAAGCCCAAAACCAAGGAGCTTAACCTTAAGAATACAAAAAAAGACTGCGCTGAAAACTTTGAAGACAACGCCTTATTTCCCGTCATTGAAGAGGGAAATCTTGAAACCGAAGGATTGTTCTTATCCGATATAAATGTTTTATCTGCGATGGAAAAAGAATTTGAAGGGAAATATATTCCTGTGAAAAAAAACATTCTGAATGCTGGAAACATGAACTTAAATGGAGCGGAAAATCTCATTAACACAGAGCAGTTTGAAGAAATTTTTGCTCATATAAAAAGAATCTTTTGTATTATGGGTGAAAGCCTTCTTAAAGGAGAAATAAACAAAAAGCCCGTATCTGAGCTAAATTCTCCTATTAACAAGCCGTGCAGATATTGTATGATACGAGATGTATGTGAAGAGAAAGCCGAAACTTGTTATCCGCAAAAGCTGGCCAAAAAGGACTTTTTTGAACTTACCGGAGAGGAGAAACCCTCACATGAAATGGACTGAAGAACAAAAAAAAGCGATAACCGAACATGGTAAAAATATAATTGTGAGCGCAGCTGCCGGCAGCGGAAAAACCGCGGTTCTTACTGAAAGAGTCATACAATATCTTATAAACGGAGGAGATATCGAAAAGCTCTTGGTAGTAACATTTACAAACGCAGCTGCCGCCGAAATGAGAAATAGAATAGCTTCAAGTCTTGCTGAGGCATGTGTAGCCGAGCCCCAAAACAAACATCTTCGCAGCCAGCGCATTAAACTTCCGAGAGCTTCCATCTGTACAATAGACTCATACACAGCGCGGCTTATACGGCAAAACTTTGAGCAACTCGCTATTTCACCAAGGTTCAGCACCATGGATGAAACAGAGCTGGACTATATGGCAGAGATAAAACTTTCCGAAATTTTGGAAAAACGCTATTTATCCGGAACATTATCTTTTTCCGAATTACTGCAAACATTAGGAGGCGAAGATGAAAATATTTCCATTACCGAAGCAGTAATTTCTGTTTATAAATACATGCAGTCGATACCTTTTTGTGACAAATGGCTTTCTACACGACTAAATCACTATGATAACGCAGAGATATGGATAAATGCTGCATGCGATTATTTCAACCCGTTTTTTGCTGAAGCGCAGAATGTTTTTGAAAAACTTGCCGATAGCGACGGACTTTCTCCGAAAGAAAAAGAAAGCGCGCTTAAAGACTCCGTAATTGCGAAAAACATGTACACTGCATGTAAAAACATGGACTATAAAGATCTTTATAAACAATGCTCTTCTGTTGTTTTTGAAAAGAAACCCAACGTAAATAAAAACTCTCCTGAAAGTATTTTATATAAAAATTACCGTGATGAATTCAAAAAATTGATCGGAGAAACCAATATACTTAAAATATCCTTTGAAGATCTTTCAATAGAACTTTCCGCTTTGAAACAAGCAATAACAGAACTTTCTGAAATCGTCAGGGAACTTGAATACGCGCTTAATAAAGAATTTCGTAAAAAGAACAGATATCCATTTTCCGAAATATCCAAAATGGCTCTTTCCCTCCTCGTGAAAGAGCCGGAAGGAGAATCTTGCAAGGCAGCCGACCTGACACCTCTCGCATACGAAATCAGAAAAAAATATGATGAAGTCCTTATCGACGAATATCAGGACGTAAACGACTTGCAGGATTTATTTTTTTATGCCGTAAGCGACAACAACCTTTTTGTCGTCGGTGACGTGAAACAAAGTGTTTACGGATTCAGACACGCAAACCCTCAAAATTTCATACGCAAAAAAAACAACTTTTATAAAATTGATCTTAACAAAAATTTCCGAAGCAGAAAAGGGATTCTTTCTTTTACGAATTTCATATGTGAAATGTTGTTCTCAGAAAGATTTGGAGAGCTGTTATACGATGAAAAAGAAGCTCTTTGTCCCGGATTGGACAGATATGAAGGGTTTCCTTCTCCGGATGTGGAAATAAACATTATGACAGGTGACAAACTTTCTGTGTCAGACCAAGCGCAACTCGTAGCGAACAGAATCAAAACGCTTATAAAAGAAAACTACAAAATAATACAAAAAGACGGAACGTCAAAAAATATACAACCATCTGATATCGCGATTCTTCTCAGCGTTGTAAGGGGTAACGAAGGCGAAACTTTCCGCCGCGTTCTTACCGAAAACGGTATTCCTGTATATATGGAATCAGGATCCACATTTCTTCAAAGTTATGAAGTAAATACCGTGATTAATCTATTGAAGGCTATAAGAAATCCTTATAACGACACTTCTTTATTTATAACCATGGCTTCTCCGATATATGGTTTCACCGACGAAAAATTTGCAAAAATACGTTTAGCCGCTAAAAAGAACAAACGCCTTTTCAGTGCCGTGACTGAATATGCAAAAACAGACCCCGAAACAAAGGTGTTCACGGACGATTTAGAAAAATTACGAATTCTGGCAGCGAATCTTCCGCTAAGCAGCCTTATATGGCATATTTATACAGACAAAGAATATCTCTCTTATGTTTCAACACTTGAATCCGGGGATATACGATACGAAAACATGATGACTTTCCTTAATTTTGTAAGAAAGTACGAAACAGATATCTCATCCGGAACTTTATCCGGTTTTCTGTCTTTTATAGATTTCTCTATAAAAAATGAAAAACTTCCGCAACAGGAATCTCCTCCGCACGGTTCTTACGTGACAATTACATCTATACATAAATCAAAAGGTCTTGAGTTCCCGGTATGTGTTCTGCCTCGGCTGGAAAAAAAGTCTAAAAAAGAATATCCGGATTTCATGATAGATGAAAAACTCGGTATCGCGACAAAAATACGCAACAGGGAAATGACTTATAAAAAAAGAACTTTTATGTATGAAATGGCATCTATGAACAAAGAAACAAACAATCTTTCCGAAACTCTGCGCCGTCTTTACGTCGCCATGACGCGAGCAAAACAGAAAATGATCCTGATAGGCGCGATCCCCCAAAAAGCGCTAAACAAATTTCCTGAAAAATCCCTATGCGGAGACGGTAAATCTACATTCCTGCTATATATGCGAACATACGATAATTTCCTCGACCTAATCCTCAGCGCGATATTTACGCATCCGGACTGCGTTACCCAATTGAACAGCTTAGCAAAACCCCGGAAACCGGATTTCAATATATATATAAATATATCTGATACGCCGGAAAACTCTTCTACAAAAGAATTTTTTGAAAGACCCGAATATACTTCTCTTCTTTCAGAACAAGAAATGCGACGAAGATTTGAATTCAAATATTCACCCTCTCTTTCCCATATTCCGGCAAAAATATCCGTAACAGAACTTACAAAAGGCTTTTCGGCGGACAAAGACAGTCTTTCTCTTATTCCTCGCTCAGAATCTTCTATACCGGATTTTTTATCTGATAAACAAAAAATCACAGGAGCAGAAGCAGGGACGGCCATGCATAAGTTTATGGCTTTTGCGGATCTATCCAAAGATATCCCGACTGAACTTGACTCGATGGTAAACAGAGGACTGCTTACACAGCCGGAAGCGGATTCTGTCAGGATAAAAGATGTTGAAAACTACACTAAAAGCGATCTTTTCAAAAAAATCATGTCAGCTTCGGCATGTATGAAAGAATATGAATTTTTAGTAAGGATAAATGCGTCAGAATATGATAAGACTGTTCAAACCGATAAAAAAATACTTTTACAGGGAGCGATCGACCTTCTTTGTGAATATAATGACGGATTTATCATAGTAGACTATAAAACAGACAATAAATCTGAGGATGAACTGGTTGAGCACTATTCAAAACAAATGTATTATTACAAATACGCTGTTGAAAAGATCTTTGAAAAAAAAGTAAAGCAAATATATATATGGTCAATGAGAAAATCCAAAGCAATCGAGGTACGACTGTAACTTAAAGATTTGAGGAAATTCTTGACATATTGTTTTTTTCATGTTAAACTGTATAAAAAATCATGGAGAGATGTAAAATGAAAATTCTGGCCGCAGTATTTGATGTTAAAACGGGAAGGCCCGGAAAAAACGCTGCCGAAATGATAAAAATAATGCGCGAAAATGACGCGGATATATATCTTTTTCCAGCCTATTGTCTGACAGGCGCATCTGCGGGCAAACTTGTGAATTACCAATCTTTTGCAGATCAGACAAACGAGGCGTTGGATACCCTTCTTGAATATTCCGAAAATGAAAACAAAATATTTGTCACAGCAGTTGCCGGATATGAAAACATAATCGTACGAGACGGGGAACTTCTGCAAAAAGCCGCAACGACCGTAGACGGAAAACGGATTGTCGTGGCTCAGCCCGGCGACGACGGGAACGCAGACGTTATACTGCTGCCTACGGCAATGGCCGGATATCCCTGTATACAAAACGATATAATAGAATTTTGCTCCGAAGCCTCTTCTTCAAAAAACTGTGCAATCGCCGTTGCGAACGCCGGATTTGGAGAAAGCAGCGCGGACAATGTATACAAAGGTTTTGCCGGAGTTTTCAACAAAGGGATAATATGCGCTTTCAAAAGCCAGGACGAGCCGGAAACAGCTGTTGCGTGTTACGATGTCGACGCAGGCGGCGGTCTTGTATATACAAGACCAAATCGAGGCATTGACAGAATACCATATTACGGAAAAAACGAACCTCACAGATATCTTGATGAATTGTTCAAACTTCAGACACAGGCCTTGTATACAAGACTGCACGGATGCGGCATAAAAAAAATTGTTCTCGGCGTTTCAGGCGGAGCGGACAGTACGCTTGCTCTCTTATGCGCTGAAAAAGCCATAAAAATGCTTAAACTACCGATGAAAAACATTATTGCGGTAACCATGCCGGGCTTCGGGACAGGGACAAGAACACGAGCCAACGCAGACGCACTTACAAATACGCTTGGTGTCACAACCATTACTGTTGATATTAAAAAAGCGGTATCCGGACATCTTTCAGACATAGGACATGATGAAACACTGCAAGACGTTACATATGAAAATGCGCAGGCGCGTGAGCGCACTCAAATACTGTTTGATATTGCCAACATGCATAACGCTCTTGTCCTGGGAACGGGAGATATGTCCGAAGCGGCACTCGGATTTTGCACATTTGGCGGAGATACTGTATCACATTATAATCCCAACGCTACTATACCGAAAACACTTGTCTTGGAGCTTATAAAACATATCGCCGAAACAAAAGATGAAAAAACCGCCGGAATTCTTACCGACATAGCAAATACCCCCATCAGCCCCGAGCTGAAAAAAGGACAAGAAACCGAGAAAATAATAGGACGCTATGATCTTCATGACTTCTTTCTTTTCTTTTTTGCAAAACTACATAAATCTTACGACGAAATAAAAAATCTTGCGCTTGCCGTTTTTGAAGATACGGATGAAAGCGAGATAGTCACATGCCTTGATGTATTCTATGACCGATATAAGAAAAACAGATTCAAACGCTCAACAGTTTTTGAAGGAGCTAACCTTATCGGGTTTTCTCTTCCATATATCGCAGCAGATATTGATTATGATCTGAAAATTTAACTCCACGTAACCATAACTCATATATATACTTAACCAAAACTTGTTATAATTTATGCCAAAAACCTTCTATAACCAAATTAACGGTCATACCTTAAAGAAGCACTAAAGGCCTGTCGATAAAAGATATCGACAGGCCTTTAGATAGCTATATTCTCATTATTATACCCTATAAATAAGACAGCATTTTATTCTCATAATTACCCGAATGCAATCCGTTTATTCCTTTGACGTATAGAGATGATCGGAAACTCTGGAGTTTTTTCCGAATATCTTCTTTATATAATTATCACGTGTTTATATAGGCATCCTAACAGCTTGATATGCCCATAAATTAAAATAATCTTTTCCGGTCATCCGGTTTTTATAAATGCGCCTTTCGGACAAACTCGTATGGAAGGACATTTATGGTTTTGAGGACATCTTTTCTCACTGACAGTGATTCTCACTATGTTTTATTCCCCCTTATGCTTTATTCTTGTACTATTACAGGATGAGATCTTCTTTAGTTTGATGAGTAGTCATACTAATTCCAAACCTGCTCAACAGAATCAATTCTTTTTAGTTTTTTCAATATACAGTTCATATATCCCGTTTTTACATGTTTTTTCTATCAGCCTGTTTCCCGTACGCAGACAAAGCTTTTCGATATCTCCGGCAAATGCCGGATCCGTTACGAAAATTTTAATCATATCTCCTTTTTTTGCCTGTCTGAAAACCTTATTAAACCGTATCACCGGCTCAGGACAAACAGAACCACATAAATCAAGCGATACGTCAGCACATATCCCTTTTCCCTGAAAAACTCTGTCCGTCTCCTTTACCTGAATCCGGTTTATTCTCTCCTTGTTTTCTGAAAGTGTCCCGAAAATACTTTTATATAAACGGTAACCACCGCTCAGATTATAGCAATCAAATCCGTTCTGAATCAGTATTCGGCAAGCAATATAACCTCTCAGCCCTATCTGACATGTCACATACACAGGTTTATTTTTATCAAGTTTTTCAAGCTCCGAACGCAGTTTGTCAAGAGGGATATTTATAAACCCTTCTATATGCCCGTGATCATACTCTGCTTTTGTTCTTGTATCTAATAGTATAACGTTTTTGTCATTAACCAACTTTTCAATATCATGCCAATGAAAATTCTTTACTTTATCAAAAAGGATATTTTCAATTACATATCCGGCCATATTGACCGGGTCTTTTGCGGAAGAATACGGAGGCGCGTAACAAAGGTCAAGCTTCGCCAGATCAGACGCTGTAGCTCCAAACCGAATTGCTGTAGCCATTATATCACAACGTTTATCGCTTCCGTTAAAACCCACAATTTGTGCACCGAGTATCTTGCCTGTTTTTTTATCAAAAATTGTTTTTACGGACATGTTGGCGGCTCCGGGATAATACGTAGCATGATCAGGTGAATATGTGAACACCTTATCATAATCAAAACCAAGGCGTTTTGCAGTTTTTTCATTTATTCCGGTGGCGGCAACAGTCATATCAAATACTTTCAAAACTGAACTTGCCTGACTTCCCTCATATCTACTGTCAATTCCGCAAATATTATCGGCGATCGTTCTTCCTTGCTTGTTCGCCGGACCCGCAAGAGGAATCACCGCTCTGCGTCCGCTGACATATTCACGTATTTCCACCGCGTCCCCGGCCGCGTAAATATCAGGATCACTCGTACACATATGTTCATCTGTGACGAGCGCTCCGTTTATTCCTGTTTCAAGCCCTGCTTTTTTCGCGATTTCCGTCTCCGGCCTTACTCCTACTGCAAGAATTATTATATCCGCAATAATTAAACCCCTATCAGTTGTAATATTAAGTTTTCCTTCTTTTTCCATCACGGAGACCACCGATGTTTTAAGCATGAGTTTTACACCGTTTTCTTCGATATATCTGCTGACCTCAGCAGCCATATCAAAATCAAGCGGCGCAATGACCTGATCCTGCATTTCGACCACAGTGACATTTAATCCGGCAAGACAAAGATTTTCAGCCATTTCCACTCCTATATAACCGCCTCCGACTATAACGGCATCATGGATATCGGCAGAATCTATATATTCTTTTATTCTCAGAGCGTCAGGAATATTCCTGAGCGTAAAAATTTTATCGGAATTCTTTATACCGTCTATAGGCGGCCGTACAGGTTCCGCACCAGGAGAAAGAACAAGTTTATCATAAGTTTCCGAGTAGGTTTCTCCGCTTCTCATATCACGTACAACTACTGATTTTATATCACGACGTATCTCAATCACCTCGCTGAATACACGTACGTCAATATTAAAACGAAGAGCAAATCCTTCCGGTGTCTGTAAATATAAAGAAGTTTTGTCTTTTATTTCGCCACCAATATAATAAGGAAGCCCGCAGTTTGCAAAAGAGATATAGCCCCCTTTTTCAAACATTATTATTTCAGCAGCCTCATCAAGCCTGCGTAATCTCGCTGCGGCGGAAGCTCCTCCTGCCACACCTCCGACTATAAGAACTTTATTCCTTTTCATAAAAACCTCCTTAAGTGTTTTTCAGCTTACGGTAAAACTAATACCAACTTTCGGTAATCTCTATTTAATATATATTATAACCGATATCAAAGAGAAAGTCTGTGATAAAGTTACAGACTTTCTTTTTCTAATATAAAAATCTTATATAATAATTATTTTTTCCATTTTAACAACAACGCGGAATTTATAATAACCAAGACAGATCCTGCGTTATGTACGAGAGCCCCTACAATAGGACCCAAAAAACCTGTTATTGCAAGCGCAACCGCAAGAAAATTTAAGATCATGGAAAATATCAAATTGATTTTGATAGAATTCATCATTTTCTTTGAAAGAGAAAATAAATGAGGAATCTCTTTGACCTCATCGTTTACAAGGACGATATCTGCAGCGTCCACTGCGATATCACTGCCCATTCCTCCCATTGCAATACCTACATCTGCCTTTTTCAAAGCAGGCGCATCATTGATTCCATCTCCTATCATACAAACCTTATCACCGTTTTTCTGATAACAATCTATTTGATAAAGTTTATCTTCCGGAAGACAGTTCGCGTGAACGTTGTCGATACAGAGTTCTTCTGCTATCATCTCCGCAGCGTTTTCAGAATCTCCTGTAAGTAAAACCGGTTGCACGCCTATGCGTTTAATCGATTCAATGACTGTTTTGCTGTTTTCACGAATCGTATCCGATAAAACTATATATCCAGCAGGCTCATCATCCACAGAAACGTATATAACTGTATTCCCTTTATTAAAATATTTTTCTGCGCCAGAAAATACTTTCTTCTCTATACTCGTCGTTTTGTTTTTATAAAGCAACCTCAAATTACCAGCTTTTATTTTCTTTCTTCTTACAATTGCAGTAACGCCTTCACCCGGAACCATTTTAAAATCATGAACCTCCTCAGGGACAGTCCCGTAACATCTGACAACAGCCTTACCAATAGGATGTTCCGAAAACTGCTCTGCAGCTGCGGTAACCGCAAATATCTCTTCCCTACTGTAACAGGAAATACTTTCTACAACCGTAACCTCAGGTGTTCCGTATGTAAGTGTTCCAGTTTTATCAAAAGTAATCTTTGAAACCTTTGCAAGCCTCTCCAAAGCATCTCCTTCACGCACAAGAAATCCATGCTTTGTTGCATTACCGATAGCCGCCATAATCGCCGTAGGAGTCGCAAGGACCAATGCGCATGGACAAAAAACGACAAGGATCGTAACGGCACGTATTATTTCTCCCGATATTACCCATGTCAGCCCGGCGGCGGTCAAAGCCGTGACAACAATCCATGTAGCCCATTTATCAGCAATTCCGACTATTTTTGCTTTACTTGCATCAGCAGATCGGACAAGTCTTATCATACGCTGAATAGAACTGTCCTCGCCAACTTTAAGAGCTTTCATTTCAAATGCCCCGAACTGATTTACAGTCCCACTGTATACTTCATCGCCTGCGGTCTTATCAACAGGAAGAGACTCGCCTGTCATAACGGCCTGATTTATCGAAGTTTGTCCTGACAGTATAACGCCGTCAACCGGAACAGTCTCTCCCGGAAACACTCTGATAATATCACCTATATTAACCTGTTCGGCAGGAATGATTTTTTCCTGATTTTTGATAACAACACGCGCATTTTGCGGAGTAAACCGTACAAGTTTTTCTATTCCAGCTCTTGCTTTTGCAACAGTCATATCTTCAAGCAGCGCACCAAGCTGCATAATGAACGCCACTTCTCCGGCGGCAAAAATTTCACCTATGCAAAGTGAGGCTATAAGCGCAAGAGAAACAAGAACATCGGCCTTTATATCAAACGCAGTAACAAGCCCTATAACAGCTTCTGTCACAATAGGAATACCACAAAGAACGATTGCGACCCATGCCGTATCAAAAGGCAACGAAAAAAAATCAAAAATACTTATTATAAGCGCAATCCCGGAAACAATAAGAAACGTTATCTCTTTTTTTATACCGCCGAATTCCATAAATCTCTCGACTTTTTTAATAATCTTTTTCATGCTGCTCTCCTTAATACCTATACATGTATATGTATATTATACACAAAAAAAATGATTTGTCAATATATAAAAAGAAAAAAGACAGCTTAAAAACTGTCTTTTAAAAATTTCAAATTTATTTCATATTGGCAAAGCGCTCTACTGCTTTAGCAAAGTTTTCAATGGTTTTTTCCGCATCACCGTGTTTAATCCCGTCTTTCACACAATGTTTAATATGTCCTTCAAGAACAACCTGTCCGGCTTTATGCAAGGCGGATTTTGCCGCATTTATCTGAGAAAGAACGTCTTCACACGGAACATCCTCGTCAATCATCCTATCAATCGCCTGGACCTGCCCTATTATTTTTTTGAGCCGTCGATGCAGATTATCGGCATCCATACACTTTCTCACATTCCGGCCTCCCGCACATAAAGATTATATGATTATTATAACAATTTTTTTATACTTTGTCAACGTGGACAAATAATAAAAACAAATAAACTTTCATTACTATAATATGTACTGTTTGAAATTAAATCTTTCAAATAAATATGTTAGAAATTAATTTTAATATTTATCCTTAAAAAACTTTTTCTCGATCGCCATTACCGTATTTCAATAAACTTTGAATGCCTCGCTGTTTTAACAGATTGTAGCCGACGCAACTTTTATCAACCATTATATTATTTTAACTCTTAAATCAGACATAACAGAAACTCTTTTGAATAAATTTTTTATATTTTATTTTTTTAACCCTGTATTCTGAACCGTAAAGTACATTCAAGCGGTGAAACCATCTGTTTTAATATCTCCCCCAACAGGGAAGCATACAGGGGAAAAGATATTTTCTTCTGCTTTTTTGTTCAGTAAATTCCCATTTTTGATCTTTATCAATGCGAAAATTAATATTTACAAAAATGCTGTCACAACTCAATAGATAAAATAAAGGAGAATTTTTCAGCTCAAATATATTTGATACATCATCATTCCTCATTTATCTCGAAAATAAAAAAGCTGCAAAAAACCAACTCTTGCAGCTAATTATATTACAACAACAAGTTCTAAAAAACCTGGCTGATAACACCATAATCCTTTTTCTTTTTAGAGTCATCTCCGACATGATACATACCACTTACAGTAAAATCATCCCAAGGATGGTTCCTCGTTCTTAACAATATCTGCATAGCGCGAAGAACACTTCCTTGACTGACAAGCAATATTTTTTTATCTACATATTTTTCATTGATCAAGTCAAAAACATCCACACAATTAGCAATGACAGAACCCCACGAAGTCCCGTTCGGTGTTCTGGCAAACATATTGTTCTCAATCTCACGTGCAATAAATACCGGGTCATTTTCAAGATCAAAAAAGGTCTTATATTCCCAACCCGTATTATCTATCCCGTGAAGTTTCTGTACAAGAACGGTAGTAAACTTTTGCGGTGTTTCCATCACAAGCCTCATTGTGTTCACTACCCTATCAATCGGGCCGTACAAAGCAATATCAAAATTGTAATCATTCAACGTCTGCGCCTGTTTGCGAGTAATCTCTATTCCGTTCTCGGTAAAGTTGCAATTATTAGAGGTATCGCTCATAAATTCGTGCTTAGCGACCGCTTCCGTTTCTGCGTGACGGATGAGATGGATAGACTTACATTTAACATCAGGGATAATCGTACCTTCTATGTAATCAATCTTTCCGGTGTTTTGGTCTATAGCAATGCCCCATTTCAATAAATTATCAGTTATTCTTTCTCTTTCAGCGATTGGTATTGTATTCACATCAAACATATTTTGAGTTCCTCTCTGTTTCATTTTAATTGCATAATATTCTTTACTTTTTCAGTTAAATCATTTTCAATAATGTATTGATAAACAGCAGGGGGGACCATTTGCTTCCAATCCTTACCATCAACAATTTTCTGTCTGATGTCCGTACTGCACATTTTCTTTTCCCTATCGTCAAAAAGAACCACTGTTCCATATCCCAGAGACTTGAGTCTATTCAGTTTTTCATAGCCCCATTCATCATAGATGGTAAAAAACGAAGTTGCTGACAGTGGCACATAGTTATATAAAATTTCCGGACGTTCAATAGGATAAGGAACTATCTCAAAATCCTCTCTTCTGACTCCCGCATCCAAAAGAGCCAGTTTAACCATATTAAATCTCTCATAGTATGTAAACGGGTTCGACGCTGCCTCGCTTCTATGCGGATCAACTTTCTCACGTATCAAGGATGTGTTTTCGGGAGAAGTAATCCCAACAATCAACTTGTTACAACGTTCTTTTGCAAGCAATGCATAATTCAAATGATCGTTATGAAACAATTGAAACCTACCATGGATAAACCCCAATTCTATCATTTTCGTCCTCCGATTTTAATTGTATACAATCGTTTTTTTAATTATCTCTTTTCGCAAATACGAAACAGAAGATTTTGCTATCCCTGATTCAAAATGAACATCAAAAATCTTTTCTATTCTCTTTTGACAAGAAGAATCATCACACACGAAATAACTGCAGCGGTGACAAATATCAATTACATTAATCATCCAAGTATCCGTAGTTTCAGCGAACCATCCACGAATCTTAGGAAGACTATCAAGAATACTTTGAGCATCCCAAACACTTATCTGAGCAATTTTATGCGGAAGGATATTATTCTCTCGAATAGTTTTAATATCCCCAAATAAGGCATTTTTCAAATCTGATTCAATAGATGTCTGAACCTCTGAAAAATAATCGGAACACCATTTTTTATCAATGTTCTCTCTTTCACACAGTTCATTAAATGTTTCCACATCCTCCTGCGTCACATTCGATGACGTAAGATTCAGAGTATTATCCAAAATAGCCGCAATCAAAAGCTTTGCCGTAGAATGAGATATTTTTTCTTGCAAACCAGAGAGTTTCCATTCACGGTATATTAGTGTTGCCGCAGCTCCGATAAATTCAATATGGGCTTTATCCCCGATCCGGCTTGTCCAGTATTCTTCAAACCCCGCATGATGGTCATAAACTTCGATAATCTGCTCAAGAGGAACAACGTCTTTTATAAAATTCGGATCCGATACGTCAACAATAATATATCTTATGTCTCCCGAACAATAATCCGGAGGCAGGACTTTCAAAACCTGTTTTTCCGTAACAAGAGATTTACAAACACTATAATTACACGACGCAAAAGAATATGCGATCGCGTTCTTGCCCTTTAATCGTAACAGCTCCGCCATCGCAACACAGCAGGCGTAAGCATCAATGTCTAAATAAGTCGAACCGGCCGTAATAACCGTAAGCGTTTTATTTTTTTGTTTTACTGATTCTCCATCATTTGTTGATTTTATCAAGCGGGGGCCTCCGTTATCAAATAAAAAATTAATTCATATACCGTTTTTGATTTTCCGAATATAAAAACACCGGCGCTGATCAGATAAACATATAAATCTCCAAATATATCTTGCGTATCAGGTCTATCTGTGTGTTTTCAATAATTCAAATGCTAATTTGGGATTCAACGATTTCCATATTATTTTCATTACCGGTCTTATAGGTTTAATTATTATACACATTACAGCATTCGCAAAAAACTGTGTGACGACCGAAGCAATTGCTGCCCCGGCAACACCGAGTAGCGGGATAAGAATAAAATTACCAATAACATTGAGCACCGCACCGGAAAGATTTATGATCCAAAGATATTTTTGTTTTTCTTCCGCTAACATCCAGATATTCCTTACCGTTCCCATATAAGAAAATGCGGTATACCAAGTAATGATTTGCAAAATCGGGACTGCGGCTGAATATGCGCTGCCATAAAGAAGCATAACAACTGGTTTTGCAAATAACACCAATACTATGCTCTGTGCCAATCCCATATAAATAATAATAGAGTATAAAACTGCCATGCTTTTTTCAAATAATTTTCTGTCTATCTTCTTGTTTTCAAATATCACAGGCCTCAAAGAGTCAATAATCGCTACAAAAACAAAACCTGTCATACCGGCACAGGCAACCGCAGTAGAATAATACCCGTTTTCAGTATTTCCTATCATCATTTTTATCATTATTTTATCTGTCTGTGCGAAAATCGTAACCATCATGCTTGACACAATATAGTACCTACTGCGCGCAAACAATTGCTTACCTAACGAAAAAGAAAATGACAATTTTTGTTTTCCGAGCTTACCATAGAGAATAATCAAAAAAATCGATATAATTAAAAAATCAAATGTATATGATATTGCAAACCAATAAACGCTTTTCCCCGTAACAAGCAATACGACCTTATATGCAGCAACAACAACATACGCAATTAAAGAAACTATAGAAGTATATCGTGAGAGAAGCTTTGCCTGATACCAATACTGGATCATTTCAGTTATTTGAAATACAATCGAAACGCTATATAATGCACAAACGATCAAAGTATCCTGCTCTCCGGCGTTCGCGGTTAAAACAAATAAAATGCTTCCGGCGATACAAAAGATACTCGATATTATACACATCCCTATCGAGGTACCCAATGTTTTCCCTTCGCGTTCGGGATGTGAGACGATTTCATCGACTAATATATTCTTTAAGCCTAACTGCGCTATCGGAACAACAAACGCAACAACGGATCCTGCATAATTCAGTAATCCGTAATTTGATGGTCCGAGATATCTCGCCGAAAGCATCCCTATCAACAAGGCTATAATAGATTGCGCAATTCTGCATGCTATGATCCAGGACGCATTCTTTAATACTCTTTTATATGATCCCATCTGTTCACCTTGAATCAAATCAGCCGAATTATTTCTAATTCGTTGCCCACCGCGCACCACGTGGAGGTTTTGATCTTGCGCGGTTCCCTCTGAACAATCAGAGGGAGTTTGTCAATAAAACAAACATAAAATCATGAACAGCAAAATGTATCAATTGAAAACCATTTTTCCATCCGCGTCAAAAGTATAATAACCAACAGAAATCAAACTTCCGTCTATAAAAGTCTTGCCTTGAACAAACCTTTTGTCCAAATACAGTGTAATGTTCTTAGCCAACTTGTTTCCATCGTTGATGAAATAATAATCACCGTTATACTCAACAAGCTGATATCTGTCCTGACGGACTCCGTTGATATAGAAATAATCTCCGACAGGTCCGTTAAGCACGATCATTTTTCCGTCCGCATCAAAATCATAATATCCGGGCTGTATTGATTCTCCATTAGGATAAAAATGCCCCGTTACAAACTCTTCTTTCAGATACAGCGTTATATTCTTTGCCAACTTATTTCCGTCGTTGATGAAATAATAATCGCCGTTATACTCGACAAGCTGATATCTGTCCTGACGGACTCCGTTGATATAGAGGTAATCTCCGACAACTCCGTTAAGCATGATCATTTTTCCGTCAGAGTCAAAATCATAATATCCGGGTTGTATTGGTGTGCCGTCGGCATAAGTATGGCCTTCGACAAACTGCTCACTCAGATAAAGTTTGATACTCTTTGCCAACTTATTTCCGTCGTTGATGAAATAATAATCGCCGTTATACTCGACAAGCTGATATCTGTCCTGACGG